>JAHJRI010000297.1 GCA_018830885.1 bacterium
CCAACTGTCTGAGGACAGCGTCCGAGTTTTGGGATTTCAGCGAGATGCGTTCTAGATCATCTTTAAAACGAGTCTCCGTCTGAAAGAGGTTTGTACCAGACACGGATGGATAAAGAGTTCTATTCTCATGCTTCGTTGTGCCCGCCCGCGGGCATGGTGGTTTGTATGAGTATGGTTAAGCTGTTCACTCTGCCAGAATGACCCGGTACGGTCAAGACCGGATATGCCCCCTGTCATCTAAATCTCATCTGACAAAAGGGTTCCGGGACGGCTTCTTTTAATCGCAGGCTCGCTTCAGGTCATGGGGATGGAAACCTGCGGCTGAGAGAACCGTTCAAACACGCCTTGACTCAAGAAAACAGTTCTTTTAGGATGACGCCGGAATCATAAACCATGTGATTCAGGAAACTGAATCGGCCGGATCCCGTTGTGGCAGGAAAACCCAGTGTCAGTTTGGATGCTGCTGCACTTCGTTTTTGTATGAAACCACGTATTCTGCCTGTGATGTATCTGCTGCTCCCTCCGGGAACATTTGAGGCGCCAATGATATCGTCTGCTGAAACGCCAAAACTCGGACTGCGTCCTCAAACAGGTGGCGTTTCTTCACGCAGAAGATATCAACGGCTTGTTTCCCCAAATATTCCAAGTCGCTCCCAGCAGACACATCACAGGCCTGGAAAATGTCTTTCCATGCCCGTTGTGCCCGCCTGCGGGCATGATGGTGTGTAAGTTACCAGAAGTGATCACCCCAGCAGGAACCGGAATTTAAGTTTGAAACAGGATTGACAATCATCCGAAATGGATTCGAATGGATTTTAATAACAGACAGGAGAAAAGATGAAAGAGAAACCGGATTACGAAAAATACCCGATCAGTGAAGAAGAGATGGGCAAGCATTACAAAGCCTGGACGATTAATCTGGCCAATCAGGTTGCCTATCTTTTTAAGCTTGGGAAGGAGATGGGTGGTGATAAATTCATTGAGCGGGTCAAAGCCGATTTTACCCGCCAGGGTGAAAAGGCGGCGCCCTACTGGATGAAAAAAACCGGGACCACCCCCGATGATTTCAAGGACTGCTCCGGAATTCCCAAAGTGCAGGATGCCATCGATCTTCTCTATGCAAATTTCTGGGATGGTTATATCGAAAATACCCCCCAGGCATTTGAAAAAGAGGTGACCACCTGCCCTGTGGCGAAACCCTGGTGCCAGGAACCCGACATTTGTGATGTCATGCTCGGTTCATTCGAAAGCGGATTGATGAAAGGCTTGAATCCCCGTTTCAAGCCGCAGGGCTTCTCCAAATTGATTCCCAGAGGGGATGCCAGTTGTCGTTTCAGGGTCGAACTGGAGGATTAAAAAGACGGTTCGGTTTTTTCGCAACAGGAGCGACGAAGGCGTCCGGGCGGGCCAGATGGCAGATCCTGCCTGAATTCATGTGAAGGTAATGTTGTTGACGGTCAGGTATGTTTCCAGGATTTCAAACCCGTTCAGTGCCGTATCGGACAAAGGCAGCACGTTGATGGCAATTCCCGGAAACGATTGTTCAAGGGCCGGGTGGGTTTCCGGGTTCCGGGTCTTGTTGAACAGGATCCGGTTGATCGGGATGTTGACCGTCTTCAATCGAGCCAGGATTCTTTCAGACTCGGCAAATGAGAGTTTGTCAGGGTTCAGAACGAGATTGATCCGGGTTGTTTCCGGGTCCTCAAAAGTATCCTTCAGCATCGTAAAATAGACTTTCTGCTCCTCGATGGTATTCAGGACCTTGTCCGTCTCGCGCTCTTTTCGGATCAGCTTGATCCTGGTGATCATGTTTCTTTTCTCAATAATCTCCCTGCGCAGGGCCAGAAGCTTCTCGGTCCAGATCAGCGAGAGTGACGGCAGGAACAGAAACTTCAGTGACAGCGCTGTGGGCGGCATGTCGAAAACCAGATAATCATGGGACCGAAAATCCCGGCGGATTTTCTGGAATGCCAGGATCAGCGCATACTCCTCCAGACCTGGAGAGAACTGAATCACATCAAAATAGCTTTCCAGGTTAAAGGCGGTCAGGTATGCGTAGGATTTTTTAACCTGTCGGCTGACACTCCGCAGATAGACTTTCACCCATGCCTCCTGATCGACCTCCATCACCGTCAGGTCCTTGTGGATCGTGCTGGGTTTGTTGGACAACTGTTTGTTGAATATATCGGACAGGTTATGTGCCGGGTCCATCGAAATCAGGGCGACCTTGTGCCCCGCTTTTGCCATGGCAATGGAATAGATCGCCGATGAGGTCGATTTTCCGACGCCCCCCTTGCCCATGAAAAAAACATTGACTGGATGTTGCATGCTTAACCGATGTCGAAGACTGAAAATAGTTGGGACAGGGGCTCGCTGGCGGTATCGACCTTCTTCAGCATGAGTATCAACTCTTTCTCCATGTGGGGCATCAGGTCCAGCGAAATCTGCATGGGGGGTGAAGGCAATCCGACGAACGAACCCAGAACCAGAAGACCGAAAATATGTTCCAGCTCTTCCAGTTCCCGCTCAATGGTATCAACCGCTTTTCCGCGGGCAACCTGGTCTGCTGTCTCCCAGACAGACAGACACCAGGCAAGCATGGTTTTCAGGAAACGTGGCATTATGGTCTCTGGTGGTTACCTGACCCGGAAAATCCGTTTTTCAAAGATAATTCTGCGCTGGGAGGGATAAAAATAGTAGATCGCATACAGTGCTGCCAGAAAGGATCCAGCCATATAAAACTCCGGGAAATCGTAAAGATAGGCAACCAGGCTGAAGTAGGGTGTCAGCAGCGCAACACGGATCAGGCTCAGTTCAAACCGGATAAACCGGTCTTCCGGAATATGTGTTTGATGCCGTTGGCGATGGGCGAACATCGTCCTGATAAAGATGGGGGCGGCAATGGCAAACACGAGTGATCCGATGAAGGTTGCGACCACGAAAATCTCTGCGGTTTCCCCCTGCCGGAACAGCGCAAGCTTGAACTCCTTGTTGAGAAAACCGCAGATAAAGCCTACCAGTGCGGGTGTCAGAAATCCAAAATAGGTTTTTTTTAACCGGCTTTGCATCGCACCTCCATCCGCATGGCAGTCATTCAGGGAATAAACCGTGAAAAGGACTCGCTAAGGCGTTTTTCACGGTTCACGGTTTCTGTCAGGCATGTTCTCCCGCCATAGTGGGTGAGCTGCCGGTCCCCAGTAACTTGATCACTCCTTCAGCGACAATCCACAATGAAATGATCAGGATAATGGCATTGATCACCTGCAGCATCAGGTTGTTTTGAGTCCCGAATGCCGTCTGGTTCAGAATAAGCGCCCAGATCGTCATGACAGCCATAAATACCATCGGAATGGCAGTAAACAGCCACTTCAGACCCCCCTTCTGCTTCAGATAAACGGAGATGATCAGCAGCGCCAGGGCTGCCAGCGCCTGGTTGGTCGCCCCAAACAGCGGCCACAGTTTCAGTGCCCCGTTGCCGCTGGGACCGGTCGCAAACGCCAGTATCAGCGCGCTGCCGACAGCGATAATGGTGGCTACATGTTTGCCGGTAAGGAAATCCACCTTTAAATCGGTGAACAGCTCCGAAACAACGTAGCGTTGAATCCGGGTGGCCGTATCCAGGGTCGTGCCGGCAAAGGAGGCCACGAAAACCCCCATGATCACCACCGCAATGTTTTTGGAGAGCCCGATCGCTGCGATCATATTGGCCGAACCATCCACAAAGGCCGTGATTTTTGACCCCAGACCGGCAGCTGCGGCCCATGAGGCGTAGTGGGTTGTCCAGGCGGGGATGCCCGTCAACGTTTCACCACCCTTGGTTACATAGCCCATGCCGATCCCGGCGGAAACGGCGATGATCACCAGGGTTGCAAGGGTTCCTTCCATGAGCATGGATCCATAGCCGACAAACAGTGAATCGTCCTCACTGCGGACCTGCTTGGCGGAAGTCCCGGAAGAGACGAGGGCATGAAAACCCGAGATAGCGCCGCAGGCAATCGTGATAAACAGGAAGGGCCACAAGGGGGGCGCACCTTTCGGGGTTGCCTGAATCGCCGGGGCCACGATCTCAAGACTCCCGGCAAAGGCTGAAAACAGAACGCCCAGTATGAGCAGTGCCATGGCGATCATCAACTGGTGGGAGTTGATGAAATCCCGGGGCTGCAGCAGGGTCGTCACCGGCAGCGTGGACGCAATATAGGCATAGATCAGCAGGATGATCGTCCAGACACCGGTGGCCGGGATGCCGGCAACGGATGGCATCACCAGGGGAACGTAAGCGCCGATAATGACCGTGATATACATGAGCGTCACGGCAACAATCGACCAGCCGAGAATACTGGCATTTTTCTTATAAATCATATAACCCAGCGCCACGGCGATGATCACTTCAAACCAGACCGGCAGCACGGCGGCGGGATAGATATTGAAAACCACCGCGATGATCAGCCCGAAAATCGCGATCACAATCCACAGTTCCAGAAAAACGATGATGAAAAACAGGTTGCGGGTACGGCTGTTCACATACTTGGAGGTGTATTCGGCAATGGACTTTCCCTGGTTGCGCATCGATATGATCAGGGAACCAAAATCATGGACCGCTCCCATGATGATGCTGCCCAGAAATACCCAGATCAATGCGGGAAGCCAGCCCCAGATGATGGCGATGGCAGGGCCCACAATCGGTCCCGTACCTGCGATCGAGGTAAAGTGGTGACCGAAAATAACCTCTTTTTTGGTCGGTACATAGTCAACGCCGTCCTCCATTTCAACTGCAGGAACCCCTGCCTCCGCGGAAAGATTGAAAACCTTGTTTCCAATGTACTTTCCATAGAGATTATACATGATGATGAAGCCGGCGAATGCCAGTACCATGATGACTAAAGCACCCATAGAATCCTCCTTTTCTAAAAAAGAAAATCAGATACGTCGATGAATAAAGATTTGAATCAATTCATATCAAAATCACGACTGACAGGTCTCTTGTCAGAAAGAAATCCACTCGGGCAGGACGGTCACACCCTCGAAAATGTGCCGAAAAAACAGGCCTGAGGGGGAAAATCAGGTCCTGTCGGTTGAGTGGACAGGGTAAACTTACAGGACTGTTTTTAAATTCGCAAGGGATAAAATAAAAATCCTGATGGCCATATCATCTTTTTGTCAGGACCCATTTTCGATCCCTGCTAAGGATTCCATAAATTACTGTTATGATTATTTAAAATTCAGAAGATGGGACAGCCTGAAAGAATAAAGGATCGCACTATGTTGGCCGGGACAGAAAAAAAAAGATGAAAATGGATGACCTTTCCGACCGGATCGGAACATGCCAGGACCATCTGCCCGGCGCTCCCATGTTGCCGGGAATCCATCAGGATCGGGGTGCACCAAAAACACGTGGGCAATGTCGAATTTCGTTTCAACAAAAAAGAGCTGTATCTCTCCCGTTATGCCCACGGAGGTGGCATCCAGGTGTATTTCACCGTTTACACATCTGGACACCCGCCTGCACGGGTGTGACGAACAACCCACATGATTTTGGCACACCCTCAGGATCGCCTCAGCTTGTATTTTAACTGGTTTCATGCGAAGGCCTTAATCAATGACATTAACTTAAGGGCACTTTGATTTGTTAAAATTTTCGAACTTACCGAACCAAAGGGGCGGTCTTTCAAGAAACGCACGAGTCAATCCATGGAGCTCCTGAAAGCCATCCCTGGCTTCCAAGGTTC
>JAHJRI010000298.1 GCA_018830885.1 bacterium
AGCGAGGATGAAATCTGGTCCTGTACCACCTGCGGTGCCTGTGAACAGGAGTGTCCACTCGGCATCGAGTATATCGATAAGATAGTCGATCTGCGGCGGGGAATGGTCGACGAGGGGATGGTCCCTCAATCTCTGCAGAAACCGCTCAAGGCTCTGGAAAAAAGGGGTAACCCCTGGGGCAAGATGGAAAAAAAGCGGATGGATTGGGCAACGGATAAGGAGTTCGCCGCTGAGTGCCAGGTGAAAGCATTTGAAAACGGGGATACGGCTGAAACACTCTATTTTGTCGACAGTATCTCATCCTTTGACGACCGGATGCAGGATATTGCCAAGGCCACAGCCAGGGTACTGGATGCTGCCGGCGTCGATTTCGGGGTGCTGGGCAAACTGGAGAAGGACTCCGGCAACGAGGTCAAACGATTCGGCGAGGAGATGCTGTTTCAGGATCTGAAAGCACAGAACACAGAAGCGATCCTGGAAACCGGTGCCAAAACGATTGTCACTGCAGACCCCCATGCATTCAACGTTCTCAAGAACGATTACACGGGTCTGCCACCAGTGGAACATATCAGTCAGCTCATCACGCGGAAAGTTGCATCGGGTGAGCTGAAGCTGGAAAAACCGGCCGATGCACAGAAGATTTATACCTATCATGATCCCTGTTACCTGGGACGCCACAACGGGGTTTATGAAGATCCCCGGCAGGCGATAGACAGTATTCCAGGGATCAACCGGGTGGACATGGCAAAAAACCGGGACCGCTCCTTCTGTTGTGGTGGTGGCGGCCTGATGCTGTTTTACGAGCCGGAAGAGGAAACCCGCATGGGTGTTTTACGGGTGGAAATGGCGAAGGCTGCCGGTGCCAACGTCATTGTCACCGCCTGTCCCTTCTGCCTGGTGAATATGGAAGATGCCATCAAGGTCGCTGGACTGGAAGGTGAAATGGAAGCGATCGATCTTTCAGAACTGGTTGACAGTCACATTAAAAATTAGAAAAGTTTGATCAAAGTCCTTATCTTAATCCATGATTTAGGGATAAAAACGGATTAAGCACTTTAGAGAGTGGAACTTATTTGGGGGCAGCCAGTATGGAGCTGTCCCGGCAAACGGGTGTTGCACCAATAACAACATTGGAGGAGTCATATGGAGATTTTGGTTTGTGTAAAAAGAGTCCCCGATAACGAAGAAAACGAAATTGAACTGAACAGTGCCGGAAACGACATTGAAAGGGACGATCTTGTTTACTCCGTTAACGAGTGGGACAACTATGCAGTTGAAGAGGCCATTCAGTTGGTGGATAAACACGGTGGTTGTGTCACGGTGGTCTCGATTGGGGATGAAGAGTCAGAAGAGGTCCTGAGAAGAGAGATGGCCATGGGTGCTGAAAAGGGAATCCTGGTATCAGATGATGCGATTGAAGGATCAGACGGCAGAGGCATTGCAACCGTTCTGAAAGGCGTCGTCGAAAAAGGCAAGTACGATCTGATCATGACCGGCGCCCAGGCGGATGCCGGCGCAGCTCAGGTTGGCGGCATGCTCGCAGCCTTGATGGATGTCCCCTATGCATCACTGGTGAATAAAATTGAAGTGCTGGATGACAAGAAGCTCAAGGTTGGCCGGGAAATTGAAGGTGGCGATCAGGAAATGAATGAAATCACCCTTCCCTGTGTCCTGTCGATTCAGACAGGTATCAATGAACCTCGGTATGTGGGGATTCGCGGTATCCGGAAAGTGGCATCCGTGGAGATTCCGACAATGACCGTTTCCGATCTGGGTCTCTCAGCAGACGTCGTCGGAGCAGGGGCCGCCAAGGTGAAAAGGACGGATTACTTCCTGCCTGAAATGGGTGAGGGCGCAGAAATGCTTGAAGGAAGTACTGACGAGATCATTGAAAAACTGATTGAACTACTCAAGGCAAAAGGAGGGCTACAATAATGGCACAAATTTTCGCATATATCGTCCATAAAGATGGTGTGGCCGACGATACCGCACTGGAACTCGTCGCGGCTGCCAAGAAACTGGATGCCGGGACTGCTGCAACAGCCGTTGTAACCGGAACAGGAGCAGAACTGGACGCGGTCTGTACAGAAATGGCCGCTTCCTATAAAGAGGTTTACAAAATCGATAATGCGGCACTGGCTTACCCCAATGCCGAAGTTGTCAGAAAAGCACTGGTGAGTGTCCTGCCTGCTGACGCCATTGTCCTGATTCCCCATAACACATTCGGGATGGATCTGGGGCCGGGTCTGTCCATTAAGATGGATTCTCCGTTCGTTGCGGATGCCGTCGATTTTAACGGCATCGAAGGGTCAACGCTCAAGGTGGTCCGCCAGGAGTTCGGGGGTCAGGTCAGTACCCATGTCGATTGCGATATATCTGCCGGTGCGGTGATCAATGTCCGCCCTGGGCCTTTTCTGCCGGATGAGAGCAAGAGTGCCGGTGGACAGGTGGTGGATAAATCGGGTGATGTGGCTGATCTGGGCGTTGGCCGAAAGTTCCTGGAGATTATTGTTCCTGAAGCAGGTGATGTGGATATCACCAAATCCGATGTTCTGGTATCTGTCGGTCGGGGTATTGAGGAAGAAGACAATATTGAAATCGCTAATGAACTGGCGGAAGCCATGGGCGCAGTTGTTTCCTGTTCAAGACCGATTGTTGATGCCAAGTGGCTGGATAAATCCCGTCAGGTGGGAACCTCCGGACAGACAGTCAAGCCGAAGGTTTACATGGCCATGGGGATCAGCGGTTCATTTCAGCATCTGGGTGGCATCAAGGGCTCACCCTTTATCGTTGCCGTCAATAAAAACGCGAAAGCCCCCATTTTTCAGGTGGCCGACGTGGGTATTATTGCCGATATTCTTGAGTTCATGCCGGCCCTGACCGAGAAGATCAACGAGCAATAAGCATTGATTTGAAATCTGAGTGATTAAAAGCCGTTTGCCATGGGAACCGTGGTAAACGGCTTTTTTTTTGTTTGGGATCCAGATCTCTCTTCTATTCACAAACAGCAAATAAAGTTATAGAGTGTTTGTAACAACGTTCGTTGCGCGTCTCTATTCCCGTAACCGATCCCCGGCAGGCATCGTTGACAGACGATATTTACCCAAGAGAAAATCCCAAGAGAAAATCAGGAGAAAACCATATGACCCATCAGCCCGACGACACGATTGTCTCCATCGCCCGTCGCAGAGCGGAGACCCATCCAGACCGAAAATACATCATATTTCTGAGTGACGGCGATGACCAGGAGGAGATCCTGACCTACGGGGAACTTGACCAATCCGCAAAACAGGTCGCGTTCTGGCTGGCTGACCATGGTGTGGTCAAGGGGGAGCGGGCATTGACCATTTTGCCGAACAGTCTGGCATTCAACCAGATTTTTTTCGGCTGTCTTTACGGTGGCGTGCTGGCGGTTCCGCTTTCCGAACCCGCCGGTCCCAAGCAGATGCGCGCTTACCTGGAAACCTTTGTCCCCACGGTAAAAACAGCCAAACCGAAGATATTAATTACAACCCCCATGCTGGTTCAGTTTCTGAATGACGGTCTGCCAGTTGAACTGAAAGAGCTGTTTGCAGGGATTCAGATTGTCTCAGCCGATACGGTGCTGACCGAAACGGCGATTCCCGTGCAACTGCCGGTACCCCAGCCCACTGATCTGGCCTATCTGCAGTTCACATCGGGCAGTACCGGAACGCCCAAGGGAATTATGATTGCCCATCGGAATGTGATGGCCAATATGGAACAGGCTCAGGTATCCTGCCAGTGGGAAGAGGAAAAGGGAACCGGCCTCTGGCTCCCCCTGTTTCATGATTTCGGGCTGGCGGCAGGCATGATCGGAGCGCTCTATTCCGGTGGCTTCGTGGTCCTGATGACACCCGCTCATTTTATCGTCAAACCCGTCCGCTGGCTCAACGCCATTTCGAAATACCGCTGCGCCTACAGTTATGCACCCCCTTTTGCGTTTGATATCTGTTATAAAAAGGTGACTGCAGAAGAGAAGGCAAAACTGGACCTCTCCTGTCTGGTTTCGGTCACCTATGGCGCAGAACCGGTGCACTACACGGGGGTCAAGGCCTTCAACGAGACCTTTGCCACCTGTGGATTGAGTCAGACAGCCATTCAGCCGGGGTTTGGCATGGCGGAAACCGTGATCATGTTTTCCCGGTCCGAGGGTTTGACAGCCCTCTGTGCGAATCGCAAACTGCTGGAAACAACAGGGAAGTTGCGACTGATCGATGAATCGGCCCCGGATGAGGATAAGAAATATCTGGTCAATCTGGGACCGGCCATGAACGGCCACGAGATCCTGGTGAAGGACGATAACAACCGAATACTGCCGGAAGGCGTGGTGGGAGAGATTATGATCAGCGGACCCAGTGTCTGTGAAGGTTATTTTGAAAACCCGGAAGCCACCCGGGAGATTTTCCGGCAGAAAATCGAAGGCCGGGAGCAGCCTTTTCTTTCCACGGGGGATCTGGGCTTGCTCTGGCAGAAAAACCTCTACTTCACCGGTCGTATCAAGGACCTGATTATTATCCGGGGACGCAACTACTACCCCCAGGATATCGAGTATGCCCTGCCCCAGGTGGAAGAGATCCGCCCGGGTTGCGCCATCGCTTACGCATCTGACAAATTCGAATCCGGTGAGGCCCTGGTGCTGGCCATGGAGGTCAAGGGCCATCTTTTAAAGGAGATGGCCCTGTTCACCAGCTAGACCTCAGCCGAAAAGCTATTTACCAAGAATAACATATGGTTAAAGGTAGAATTTTTGTATTTTTCTCTAAAACCACTCAATCAGGGGACTGAGAGATGGTTCTTTTTCAATTGTG
>JAHJRI010000299.1 GCA_018830885.1 bacterium
TAGGAACCAACATGTACGCCAATTTGACAGAAGTCCTGCCTCAGAAGCGACTGCCGGATTTTGCCTCGTTGTGGCGGTCCCGGTCCGATACTGCCCGAGCGGCGAAATGCAGCAGCCATGCTGCTGCATTACTGGCAGACATTGAAAGTCAGGTTGGCAGCCAGTCGATCAATATCACGGAACTGGTTGATACGGTCATTGAGGCGGTCGCGACAGGCGCAACACTGGGCGAGCTGACCGCCTGCTGGTGGGGCGCTCCGAAGGCGCGTGACAGCGCCACGCCTATTGTCATGCAGAGAAGAACGGAAGCTTATGAAACATTAAGGCAAAAGGCTGCTGAAAGGGTATCACGGACAGGACAGGCACCGACCGTTTTTCTGGCCAATATGGGCCCCCTGAGACAGCACAAAGCCCGGGCGGATTTTGCCGTCGGCTTTTTTCAACCGGGTGGCTTTTCAGTCATCAATCCGGATGGTTTTGACAGTGTTGAAAATGCTGTCAATGCCGCTTTGGCATCAGGTGCCCCCATTGTGGTGATCTGTTCGACAGACGACACCTACCCGGAACTGGTTCCGGCTTTTACGGAACAGATCCGGAAACAGAATGCCGGTTTGTCGATTGTCGTGGCGGGATATCCCAAAGAACACGCAGCGCGGTTTCAGGAACTCGGCGTGGACGAATTCATTCATTTAAAAGCGGATAATCTTCAAATACTGATGAAACTGCAGGCCATCGCCGGCGCCTGATTTACGAGGAGCACAACCATGAACAGTTTTCCCGATTTTACAAATATACCATATAAGGAACAACCCGCTGCTGGAGATCTCGAAAAATGGGAAACCGGGTTTCAACAGGAAACCGGTTTGTCATCCGATACCATGGGCTGGGATTCTCTGGAAAAAATACATATCAAGCCGCTCTATTCTGAGGCGGATCTGGCTGATTGTGACCATCTGGATTATCTTCCCGGAATTCCGCCATTTCTGCGCGGTCCCTATCCGACCATGTATGTCACCCGGCCCTGGACGATCCGGCAGTATGCCGGTTTCTCAACGGCGGAAGAGAGCAATTCGTTTTACCGGCGCAACCTCGCTGCGGGCCAGAAGGGATTGTCAGTGGCGTTTGATCTGGCCACCCATCGCGGGTATGACTCGGATCACGAACGGGTTGTGGGGGATGTTGGAAAAGCCGGTGTTGCCATCGATTCGATTATGGATATGAAGATTCTCTTTGATGGAATTCCCCTGGACAGAATGTCCGTATCCATGACCATGAACGGTGCGGTTTTGCCTGTCATGGCGTTCTACATCGTGGCGGCCGAGGAGCAGGGGGTCAAGCTGGAACAACTGACAGGGACCATTCAGAACGATATTCTCAAGGAGTATATGGTGCGGAATACCTATATCTATCCGCCGGACCCCTCCATGAAGATTATCGCCGATATTTTCGAGTATACCTCCAAATTTATGCCCAAGTTCAACAGTATCAGTATCTCCGGTTACCATATGCTGGAGGCGGGTGCCACGGCGGATCTGGAAATGGCCTATACACTGGCCGATGGACTGGAGTATGTCCGGACCGGAATTGCCGCGGGTATTGATATTGATGCATTTGCGCCCAGGCTCTCTTTTTTCTGGGGTGTGGGGACCAACTATTTTATGGAAGTCGCCAAGATGCGGGCGGCGCGAATTCTCTGGGCAAAGCTGATCAAACAGTTCAACCCGAAAAACAACAAATCGATGGCCCTTCGCACCCATACGCAAACATCGGGATGGAGCCTGACGGAACAGGACCCTTTCAATAACGTGGCACGCACCTGCATTGAGGCCATGTCGGCGGTACAGGGGCACACCCAGTCGCTGCATACCAATTCGCTGGATGAAGCCATCGCGCTGCCCACCGATTTCTCGGCCCGGATCGCACGGAATACACAACTCTATCTCCAGCATGAAACCGGCATCTGCAATGTGGTTGATCCCTGGGCCGGTTCCTACTATGTCGAAACACTGACCAACCAGATTATGCGCAGTGCCTGGGAACATATCCGGGAGGTCGAGTCCCTGGGCGGGATGGCAAAAGCCATCGAGACAGGGCTGCCCAAAATGCGGATTGAGGAGGCGGCTGCGAGGCGGCAGGCATTGATCGACTCCCGGCAGGAGATCATTGTGGGCGTCAATCAATATCGACTGGAAAAGGAAGCCCCCATCGAAATTCTTGAAGTGGATAACTCCGCTGTCCGCGAATCCCAGATCCGGCGCTTGAACGAACTGCGAAAAAACCGGGATGAAAGCAGGGTGCAGGCGGTTCTGAATGCCATTACCCAATGTGCGGAGACCTCCCAGGGGAATCTGTTGGAATTGTCGGTGGAGGCCACCCGCGCCCGTGCATCTCTAGGGGAGATCTCCTATGCCATGGAGAAGGTGTTTGGACGCCACAAGGCGGTCATTCGATCCATTTCAGGGGTTTACAGCCATACATTTGGTCAGGAGGGAACCGTGAACAACATATTGAAACTGGCCAACGAATTCGAGAAACAAGAGGGGCGACGGCCCCGGATTATTGTTGCCAAACTGGGCCAGGATGGTCACGATCGGGGGGCCAAGGTGATTGCGACCGCACTGGCTGATCTGGGATTTGACGTGGACATCGGCCCTCTCTTCCAGACCCCGGCAGAAGTGGCCAGGCAGGCGGTTGAAAATGATGTGCATATTGTGGGAATGAGTTCACTGGCTGGTGGCCACAAGACATTGCTGCCGCAGTTGATCAGTGAGTTGAAGAAACTGAATCGGGAGGACATCGCCGTTGTTGTCGGGGGTGTGATACCCGCACAGGATTATGAATTCCTGAAAAAGAACGGGGCCATTGCCATCTTCGGACCCGGTACAGTGATTCCGGTTGCTGCTGAAAACATGCTGAGAGAATTGCTCAAACGGCTGGGAAATGATTAGTCTGCGCCAGGGGCTCCCGTGAAGAAACCGAAACAGAAGCCGGATTGGGTTCCCGCCGCAGGTGGGAAGGAATATGCCACCACTATATTGGCAGGCGTGGATGGCGGACATGATGGCATGGACCGACAAAGCGCCGCGACATCTCCTGCACCCTCACCCAGGAGAAAAAACCTCTCTTTGGATGACTATGTTCAGGGTGTGCTCAATAAAGACCGCATGGTGCTGGCGCGCACCATTACACTGATTGAGAGCAACGCCAGACACCATCTGGAATTGGCTCAGGGGGTGCTCAAAGAGATTCTGCCCTATACCGGCAAAGCCATCCGTGTCGGGATCACCGGTGTTCCCGGAGCCGGAAAGAGTACCTTCATCGATGCGCTGGGAATGATGCTCTGTAAGAAAGGCTCCCGGGTGGCAGTTCTGGCGGTTGATCCCAGCAGTTCCCTGAGCCATGGCAGCATCATGGGGGATAAGACCCGCATGGAAAACCTCAGTCGGGAGAAGAACTGCTTTATCAGGCCTTCGCCATCCGGTGGGGCACTGGGCGGTGTTGCCCGAAAAACCAGGGAAACCATGCTGGTGTGCGAGGCAGCGGGTTTTGATGTGATTCTGGTGGAAACGGTCGGGGTTGGACAGAGCGAATCCATGGTGAGTACCATGGTCGATTTTTTTCTGTTACTGACGCTGACCGGCGCTGGTGATGAACTGCAGAACATCAAAAAGGGGGTCATTGAACTGGCGGATGCCATCCTGATCAACAAAGCGGATGGTGATAATAAAATTGCCGCTCAACGGGTCAGAGCCGATTTTGACCAGGCCCTGCATTATCTCTCCTCCGTCACCGAAGGATGGGAAACGGCGGCATATTGCTGCTCTGCGTTGACCGGCGAGGGAATTGCGGAGATCTGGGACGTCATCGAATCGTTCAGGCAGCAGACACAGGCCTCCGGTCTGTTCCAGAAACGCAGACGGCAGCAGTCTCTTAACTGGCTTGAGGAGATGGTTATCGAACAGATCAAGTCCAATTTTTATGAGAATCCCAAGATTCAGAACATGCGGGAAGATATTGAACGCAGGGTGTCTGACGGGGAACTTCCGGTGACCGCTGCGGCGGATCTATTATTACAAAAATTTTACGCGACAAAGGATGACGTCGATTAGCATGCTCAAACCGATGGTAACACGCGTGAAAAAACTCCCTTTTATCCACGGATGGTTTTAGTCCCTGGCCAACTACCAGGAATCATGGAACCGGATGGGGATGTCACTTACAGGATAGAGAATGATACAAAAGATTGATCATATTGGTATCGCCGTTACCTCACTTGATGAGGCCATTCCTTTTTACGAAAAGGCACTCGGACTAAAGTGTCAACATGTCGAAACGGTTGTTTCACAGAAAGTGAAAACGGCCTTTTTCCATGTCGGAGAAGTCCATATCGAACTTCTTGAACCCACCGATCCTGACAGCCCCGTCGCCAAATTCCTTGCCAAAAACGGACCGGGTGTCCATCATATCGCTTTTGCCGCGGATGATGTTGCCATCCAGCTGAATCAGGCAAAAGAGGCGGGATGCCGCTTGATCAACGAATCACCCATCGACGGTGCCGGTGGTAAGAAAGTTGCTTTTTTGCATCCCAAATCCACTTTTGGTGTGTTGACAGAATTTTGTTCTGAAAAATAGCGACTCAGATCGAATTGCAGTCTCTCTTCCGCTAGAGCCGGCGGTAAATTGCGAATGGCGGCTGACTTGCCGTGACGCGGGCTTTTTTGGAGGAGCGCCGTCTGACCATCTCACAATCCTGCTGGATCAGCTACCGTTTATGATGTCTGCATGGGGACAACCGGTATCGAACGTCCGGATCGCCTTGCCTGTGTCCGTTCCCGTGAGCTGAAGCGATTTGATATACCAATGTTTTAAGGTCCGGGTTATCCCGATCGGCGTATTTCTCCGGTATTTTCCGGTTTTGTGAAATTGGGAGTTCACGAAGATTGAAAAATCATTTATCGTAATGGATCAACCCTTTAATCTTAAGCTGGTGGTCCCTGGTTGGGGACTGACAGAGGGGCAGGTTACAGGTATGAAGAATCAGCGCGGTATAAAAACCAGACAGGACGGATAACGGCCATATGGCACGGTTAAATCGCCTGATGATCAGTTGTGTTAAAAAAATAGAAGCTTCTTTGAAGGAGAAACACCGATGGCAATGAAAGAAAAAGTTGATGAACTGATGGAGTTAAGAAAACTGGCTCGGCAAGGCGGTGGAAAAGAACGGATTGATAAGCACCACGCCAGTGGAAAGAATACCGCCCGGGAAAGACTGGCTTTGCTGCTCGATGAAGGCAGTTTTGAAGAGTTCGACATGTTTAAGACCCATCGGTGTCATCACTTTGGCATGGAAAAACAGGAGTATCTCGGGGATGGCGTTGTTACCGGCTATGGAACGATCAACGGTCGACTGGTCTACGTTTTTTCCCAGGATTTTACCGTTTTTGGGGGTGCACTGTCCGAAACCTTTGCTGAAAAAGTCTGCAAAGTCATGGACATGGCTGTGAAGAACGGCGCCCCGGTCATCGGTCTGAATGACTCGGGCGGTGCCAGGATACAGGAAGGAATTGAGAGTCTGGCCGGCTATACGGATATCTTCCTGAGAAATGTGATGTCCTCCGGTGTTGTGCCCCAACTCTCCGGGATATTCGGCCCCTGTGCCGGTGGCGCCGTCTATTCACCTGCATTGACCGATTTTACGGTCATGGTAGATAAGAACAGTTACATGTTTCTGACCGGTCCGAAGGTGGTTAAAGCGGTGACCCATGAAGACGTCACCACGGATGCACTGGGTGGTGCCAGTGTTCACACGTCAAAAAGCGGTGTTGCCCACCTGGCGGCAGACAGCGAAGAACAGGCCATTGACTATCTGAAACAGATATTCTCCTTCCTGCCGCAGAATAACATGGAACTGCCGCCCAAAAGACCCACCAACGATCCCGATACGCGACAGGAAGCCTACCTGGATGAAATTATCCCGGACAACCCGAACATTGCCTACGATATCAAAGAGGTCATCAAGAACACCGTGGATGACGCCTATTTCTTTGAAATCCAGCCCAACTACGCACCGAATATCGTTGTCGGTTTTGCTCACTATGGCAGTATTTCGGTTGGTATTGTCGCGAATCAGCCCCAGCATTTTGCCGGTGTTTTGGACTGTGATGCTTCCATCAAAGGAGCCCGGTTTGTCCGCTTTTGTGACGCCTTTAATATTCCGGTGGTAACGTTTGTGGATGTGCCGGGATTTCTGCCCGGCACGATTCAGGAACATGGCGGAATCATCCGCAACGGTGCTAAAATTCTCTACGCCTATGCCGAAGCGACGGTCCCCAAGGTCACGGTCATAACCCGTAAAGGATATGGCGGAGCTTATTGTGTGATGAGTTCCAAACACCTGAGAGGCGATATCAATTACGCCTGGCCGACGGCTGAAATTGCCGTCATGGGAGCCAAGGGGGCATCCGAGATCCTGTATGCCCGCGAAGTACAGAGCTATGACGGTGATAAAGAGGCATACATGCAGCAGAAAGTCGATGAATATGCCACCAACTTTGCCAATCCCTACATTGCTGCCAAGAGAGGCTATGTGGATGATATTATCCAGCCCAGCCGAACACGTTTCAGGATTATCAAGGCGTTGGTGATGCTGGAGAACAAACAGGACAGCAATCCGCCCAAGAAACACGGGAATATCCCATTGTAATAAAAAATGTAAAACAGGATTGGTTGCTCAGAGAGGCGGTGGCGGTGATCATCCACCCTTGTCTTTTCACCTGGAGAGAATGGGATGAGACAGAAATTCCGGGCAATAATGACAACTTTATGGAATAACTATGAACGCGTTCAACATTCAGAATATCATTCAGGGCAGCGGGATTTCCATCAGCCTTACCGGAATGGCTATCGTTTACAGTGGTCTGCTGATTATAACGATTTTTATTCAGCTGTTACCGGGCATACTGGATCTGTTTGCAGAAAAAAGGCTGATAAAGGTGAAGCCCGCTGCAAACAAATTAATGCCTGCTGTGGAACCTAAGCCGCTGGAATCCTCATCCACCAAAGAGCCAGTGGATGAGGATGAAGAAAAAGATATTGCAAGCCTGATTGGACTTGTGCTGCATCTGGAGCAGGAGCGGCACTTTCGCTCCGACAATCGCTATATCACAATGGACAGGAATAGCAGTCAATATTCCATGTGGGGCAGAACCGGAAAAATGAGATCAACACCGCAGCGGAGAACCTATGCAAAAGTATGAGATTACGATCAATCAGAAAGCGTATTCGGTACTGGTAAAGAAATTCACCTCTGAGAATGCCGAATTGGAAATCAATGGCAAGCCCTATGCTGTCAAACTGGATGGTCCGATAAAGACGATCGCAGGCAGCGGCCAGCCGGCGGTGTCAGCCGTCCCTGCGGTATCTTCACCCCAAGTGGCACAGACCCCTGTTTCCAGCATTTCTCCGCAACCGACCGCACCGCAACCGGCAGCCGTTGCCGGTGGAGACTCGGTTACCGCTCCCATTCCCGGATCCATTCTCGAGATACTGGTCAAGGTAGGAGATTCAGTTGAAACCGGGCAGACGGTTGTCAAAATGGAAGCCATGAAAATGGAAAACGATATCAATGCTGCCACTTCCGGAACGGTCAAGGCCATTCATGTCAGTATTGGTGACGCCGTCAGCCAGGGGCAGGCATTGGTGGATATCGGTTAGTCCGTAGCATCTGATTCTGCCAATAGCCATTGGCCGGAGAGCCATGATTGCGGGTTTGACAAACCGGAGGTCCAGGGTGATCGACCGCAAAGGAAATTAGAGAATCGGTTACAGCATTGATACACTTACTATTTTTGATAAACGGAGGATTTTAATGGAAATGCTGCAGAGTTTTTATTCAGCATCGGGGTTGGGATTGATGACATGGGGCTATGCCATCATGATTGCGATCGGTATCATGTTTGTGACACTGGCCATTGTGAAGGATTATGAACCGCTGCTGCTGTTACCGATCGGTTTTGGGATCATGGTGGGGAATATCCCCCATATATCCAGCATGGCACTGGGGGTTTACGACCAAGGCAGCGTTCTCTACTATCTCTATTTCGGTGTCAGCCAGGGGATATTTCCACCGCTGATTTTTCTGGGACTGGGCGCGATGACCGATTTTTCAACCATGCTATCGAATCCCAAGCTGGTTCTCCTGGGTGCGGCGGCACAGGTCGGTATTTTTGCCACTCTGCTGGGTGCGCTGTATATGGGAATGACGCCGAATGAGGCGGGTGCCATTGGTATTATCGGCGGTGCCGACGGACCCACGGCGATTTTTCTGTCCGCCAAGCTGGCGCCCCACCTGCTGGGTGCCATCGCCATCGCTGCGTACTCATACATGGCGCTGGTACCGGTGATTCAGCCCCCGATCATGCGGCTGCTGACAACCAGAAAAGAACGATTGATGCGCATGAAACCCCCCCGGCAGGTCCCCACCCGGGAACGAATTATTTTCCCCATTGCATCGTTTCTCATTTGTGGACTGATTGCTCCCGGCTCGTTACCGCTGATCGGGATGTTCATGTTTGGAAATCTGCTCAAGGAGAGCGGCGTAACCGAGCGGCTGGCCAATACTGCCCGTAATGCGATGATTGATATTGTCACCATCCTCCTGGGATTTTCTGTGGGCGCCAGCACGCAGGCAAGCCATTTCCTGACACCGCAGTCCATCAAAATATTTATCCTGGGCGCATTATCCTTCTGTGTCGCCACAGCGGGGGGGGTCCTGTTTGCAAAAATAATGAATCTCTTCCTGAGGGGGGACAACAAGATCAACCCGCTGGTGGGTGCTGCCGGCGTTTCCGCGGTTCCGGACTCTGCCCGGGTGGTGCAGATGGTGGGGCAGAAAGAGGATCCGACCAATTTCCTGTTGATGCACGCCATGGCACCGAATGTGGCAGGGGTCATCGGTTCTGCCATTGCAGCAGGGGTGCTCTGGACGGTGCTGGTCAAATAGTCGTCAACCGCATTGGATTCTCCGGCGGGAGCAACGCCCGCCGGAGCCGTATTTCAGCGGGTAAGTTTCCAGGCCCGCTGACCGGTCTTCCTAATCGATATGATAATTCAGGAACTGGGGAGCGCCTTTACGGTTCAGTTTGATATTGAATTCCCTTTCACTCCGCAGTTTTTTGAATAGACCCATCACCTTTTCCATGCTGTCCAGGGGCTCGCCATTAATCTCTTCGATGACATCGTTGTTTTTCAAACCCAGCTTTTCATAGAGACTTCCCTTGTCAATGGCTTTCACCTGATAGCCTCGATGCTGACCTTTATTGAAGTAGGGAACCATTCTGGCCTGGTTTAGCAGTTTGGCAAAGTTGTTCAACTGGCTGTCGACCTCTTCGGATGTGATCCGATAGTTTTTGCCGTCCGTTGTATAGGCTGACAGCGGTGTGGTATCCGTTCTGGCGGGGGTCACGGGTTTGGGTGCTGGACCGGCTGCGGTTTTCTTGGGGAGGGGCTCCTCCGTATAGGTCAGGATGCCCGTTTCTCTGCCCAGTTTCAGATAGACTTTGCTCTCATTCCGGCGGGACAGGATTCTTTTGACGGTTGCGCCGGTGTCAAAAAC
The DNA here is from genome assembly GCA_018830885.1 of bacterium. Taxonomy (GTDB): domain Bacteria; phylum SAR324; class SAR324; order XYD2-FULL-50-16; family XYD2-FULL-50-16; genus JAHJRI01. The sequence goes on from JAHJRI010000299.1 coordinate 9,614, forward strand.
CGGGTCGTTGATTGCAAAGATATCTTCACGGTTATTCTTTTTGTCCCTGATCACACATACTGCACGTCTTCCTCTGACCACGCTGATTCCAACGAGTTGCAGACTGGAAATGATCTCTGTCAGATCTTTTCCGGGCGTGACAGGCATGGATTCAATATTCGCTGTCAGTTCCTTATTGCTCACTTCCGCGTCGAATATATTATAGGTAATGATGGGCTCAAACGCGTCGATGGTTGTCGGTTGATCTGCTTTTTCATCAACTGGTGGAAAAAACGGCGTGGATTGAAAGGGGACCTTGAGAAATTGATTTTCAAAGACGCCTGCTGAGAATATGCCCAGGCTGACGCAGAAAAGGCCCGCTGCCAGCCATGTGAGCATAGACAATAGACGTGGCAGAGGCAGGATTCCCTTAATCCTGTACATTATCATTTGAATATTCATGGCACCGTCTCTCCTGAATCAGCTAGTCTTAAAATCCGAATTCAATCCCATTGCTGGTTCCCCTAATGGTTATCTATTTATTACTATTTACCTGTATACGCCCCAAAAGTATTGTGTTTCAAGAAATGCATGAATCCTCCTGGAGCTCCTGGAAGCCTTCCATGGCTTCCAAGGTTCTTGAAACACGATACCTTCGGGGCTGAGCGGAAATCAAATTGAATAGATACATCTTTTTTTAAAATGAATTCCCTGACAGGTATCGCGATCAGACATGCGTTTCTGGATCTCCTGGGCGGGCTGCAGACGGTTTGCGGTCCATGGAGGGGCAACCAGTCCGCTGTCCAAACTCGCATAGGCCGCCAGACGTTGAATGGGTATATTCGGCGACAGGTGTTCCAGGAAAAGGATGACTTTCTCTGCATACGTATCCAGGTCCACTGGCTGAAACCGATGGTTGCGATATTCGACCTCCAGGGGCGTGTCTCTCAGGACGTGCAGGTTGTGGAGTTTTACACTGTCAATGGGTAACGTATTGATGATCCGTGCGGTTTCGATAATCTCTGTCTCTGTCTCATGGGGCAACCCGAAAATCAGGTGAATCCCAATATGGATCCCTGACTGTGCATGAAGCGCCTCAATGGCCTTGATGGATTGCGTGACCGTATGACCCCGTCTTAAAAACTGCAGTTTTTCCTCGTTAAAGCTCTGTACCCCAAGTTCCACGGAAACAAACGATTTTTCCGCGGTCTGCCTGAGAAGTTCCAGAACCTCTGGTGGCAGGCAATCCGGCCTTGTTCCCAGGATGATACCATAAACCTGCTGCTGCTTTAACGCAAGCGCCATATTGCTTTCCAGTTCTGAAAACCGGGTATAGGTGTTGCTGAAAGCCTGGAAATAGACAAGAAATCGATTAACCCGGTACCGCCGGGTCAGATAGGTCCGATTTTTTGCAATCTGTTCTTCCAGGGGCAGATCCTTCGTCTGATGAACCCCGGCGGATCCCCATTCGTCGCAGAAAATACAGCCGTCGCCGCTCGAACTGCTGCGGTTGGGGCAGGTATAGGCAACGCTGACAACGATTTTATATACCTTCCCGCCAAATCGCTGTTGATAAAACTGGTTGATGGCGTAGTAACGCTGTCCGTTTTGATCAGGAAAAGTCATCATAGGCACTGTGGTCTCTTCTGCGCCGGCTTGCATATACCTCACCGGTATCCGCCGTTATAATTTCGTAGAGAATGGCGGTTTTCCCCTGCTGCTTGCGAAGGATTCTGCCCAGTCGCTGCACATGTTCCCGTACGGTGGAGGTGCCGGAAATAATAACTGCGACATTGGCCTCAGGAACGTCCACACCTTCGTTTAACACCCTGGAGTTGACCAGAAAAGGCCACTCTCCGGAACGGAACTTTTCCAGCACGCTTTTCCTCTCCTTGGCTTTTGTTTCGTGTGTAATCAATGGTAGCAGGAAGAGCGCGCTTATGAAATAGGCGGTTTTATTATCATTGGTAAAAATCAAGATTCGTGCGTCATTGTGCCGAATCAGGATTCTGGACAGTTCCGCCATTTTATTTTCAGCAGAGAGGGAAATCTGTTTCTGCATGGCAAAACTCTGCAGGGCTGCCCTTCCCTCTGCGGAACGAAAACTATACATAACGAATTTTTCCCATGAGTTCTTGCGTCCGAACAGATTCGGCACCTTGCTGCGAAAAGCCTGGTAGATGCCCCGGTGATAATCATAGCGGCTGCGTTCATCTTCGGTCAGCTCCACCTCGATTGTCTGGACCCGGTAGGGGGCAAGAAAATCGCCTGAAAGTTGCTGGATCTGCCTGCTGAAGACAACCGGTCCGATCAGTTCCTGCAGCAGCGCCTGTCGATCAGGTTCAATGCTCGGTGTTGCGGTCAGGCCCAGGCGATATGGGGCAATGTAGGACTGGGCCATCAGTGCATATGCCGGCGCCGGCAAATGATGACACTCGTCGAATATCAGCAGACAAAATCGATTTCCGAGGTTTTCGGCATAGATACGCGCCGAGTCGTAGGTTGAGACGGTGATATCTTCGATTTCCGAGCTTCCGCCACCCAGCAGACCGATTGGACAGTCAAACCAGTCTGCCAGGTTTTTCTGCCACTGCAGAATCAGATCGATCGTCGGGGCCAGGACCAGGGTGGACCTCTGTATTTTTTCAATAATCATTGCAGAGAGATAGCTCTTGCCAGTACCGGTTGGCAGCACGGCAATACCCCTTTTTGGACTTTTCCAGGCATTTAAAGCTTCTGCTTGAAAGTCGAATGGCGTAAAATAAGATTTCAAAGATAGCGCTAATCGATTGTAATTTGGCGTAGAATCTGAATATTCAATTCTGCCGAGATACAGGTGCCGGATGAGCTCGTAGTAGCGGAAAGCATGACACCGATAATAGCCGCTGCGGGAATCCCATCGAAGCCAGCTGAATATCTGAGACAACTTCGGGTAACCTTCGCAGGCGACCAGGAGCGTGCCCCGTTCAAACCGGATTTCAACTGGAGGGGGATTGTTCAGGCCTGGCTTCGGTTGAGTCACAGCTTTTCAAAGTTTGAAGTGATTAAGAGAATAGCACCCGATAACACTGAGAACGATTCTCAACTTTCGTTGTGCCCGATCGGGCATGTAGACAATGGTGATGATGGAAGACAAAAGACAAAAAGCGCATATAGCCCACGAAGCGATCCTGCTCAGCAGAATTATTTCAGAAAAACAGAGTATTAAAATAACGTTTCTGGATGGAGAATACTTGATTGATCAGTTGAGATGGCATACGCTGAACAGTCTGGGATTAATCAGTGGTAAAGTGGTCAACAAAAACGCGATCAAGTACTGGGAAGTGGTCGATGAGCAATGACCGGACAGCTGAAAACCACCCTCACTTTTCCGGAAAAAACGGTTACAGCGGCAATTTTTTCACTATTCGACTGCACCGGATCGATTCAATGTCGCCAGCAAATGGCCCCTGACGACAACCGTTTTTTGGCTGCTGCTTAAACCAAATAATCATGAATGAATCGAAAAAACAAGACGCAATGCAAATATCAGAAATAAACAACAACCCCCTTCACACAACAGATGCTTTCAGTGCCGAGATGCACACGACATTGCGAGGAGAAACCGGATCGACCCGCAAACCGCTGATGGAAAAGGAGTCACTCAAACAGACGCTGATTTTCTGGGGTGGTTTGGTCCTTCTGTTCCTGGGGATAACCTTTTCGTTTTATCTGGTGTACGCGTTTCTGGCATTTGACTGGGCTACCAGCGGCCTGAGTTTTTTCAGAACCGTGCTGTCGACCGACCCACAGAATGTCAGTTCCGCCATCGGCGGCTACATAGAATTACTGGCGGCAATCCTGGGGATAATGATAACAGTGGTTGCCATTGTCCTGCAACTGGCGGCGCAGCGGTATGGAACCAGCCTGATCGACCTGTTTCTCTCGGACAATGTGAACCGCGCTTACTTCATACTGCTGGTCTGTTCGTTGCTTTATTCCATATTGATTATATTTGCCACCAAGGAAACGTTTTTCCCCCATTTTGCCATTGAGATACTGCTGCTGCTGACCCTGGTAGAAATCGCACTGCTGGGACCCTATTTCCTGTTTGTCTTCCGGTTTCTTACACCAACCAACCTGTTGACCTCCATTCAGGAAAACAACAAGCTGTCCCTTATCAATGCCACCGATCAAAAAAACTTTCTCAACCTGAAAAAACTGCAGAGTGAGGTAGCCAGTTCCCTGGAGCAGGTTACGGATACTGCCCTCAGCGCCAGTACGCAAATGGACAGGAATCTGGGGCTGATGGCGATTGATCAGATCCGGGAGATGCTGCTGGACTATGCAGAGTACAAGAAGGATCTGCCCGGCGATTGGTTTCATGTCTCTTCAGATCATTTTATTGCTATTTCTGCCGAGTTTTACGAAGAGATCTGCAGGAATAGAATCTGGGTAGAGGCTAAAAGTTTCATGGATATGGATTTGATTTTCAAGAACTGTATCAGCAACATGCCGGACGCGATCAGCGCTATTGCTTATAATACCAGAATCATCGGGGAATCTGCCATTAAGAACCGGGATGATGATCTGCTGGAAATGGCGGTAAAATTCTACAATACATTCATCCGTGTTTCCATCAACAACAAAAATGTGCGGGCCATTTTTAATCTTTTTTATCAATACCGGCTGCTGGCTGAATCCGTTTTTGACTATGACATCAAATTATCGGAGAAGATTCTCCGCCATTTTAAGTACTATGGTGAATTCTGTCTCGGACAGGGATTGGGGTTCGTTCTTTTTACCGCCGCATTTGATCTGGGGGGCATGGTTGCCAGTGCCTACGATAAAAAACTGGAAAATATCAAAGATTTGCTGCTGATCTTTATGGCTGTTGAAGACACCGTCGATAAAGCAAAGAATATGTTTGTCTATACGGGTATCAGAAATGCCCAGTTGATCCTGGCGACCTATCTTCTGTCCCGGGGGGACGATTCCCTGCTGCCCATCGTGGTAGAGGATCTGAAAGCGGAAACATTGAGTCAGCTGGTCAAATGGCGGGACGGTCTGCTGGCGGTCAAGGATCGCAAGTTTTTTGAGATCACCGATCGCGGATATACGTTTGAATATATCGACGAGAATCAGAAAGAGTACCTCAAGCTGTTTTATGAAAAATACATCCTTTCACAACCGGCCGTTTTCAAACAGGAAGCTTGAGACTTCTGGCCGGTTGGATCAAACGTCTGGAAAAAGATCCCCATGATGAGAAATCGCCATATTTTCATGTCAGTCGTGATGTTCTGCCTGCTGATTTCAGCTGCACCGGATTACCTTTTCGCCCAGCTGAATCACTACGAAGAGCAACTGATCAAAGAAAAAATTCTGAACGATTTTCATATTCTGATCGATACCTGGAAAGAAGAGCTCTATTTCGAAATGTATCTTCTGGGGAACGGTCGCAGTAAAAGCATTCTTTCTCAGGGAGAGTTCGCTCAACGGATGGTTGACCTTCAATGGAAACCGACGTTGAGTCCGCTCAGGAATGAGACCGTTCAGATTATCTATCGCAATTTTGCCGCTATCCATTTTGATCAGCAGTTTGAAAATAAGGTCAATCAGACGGATACCATCTGGAAACGCATGGTTTTTTCCACTATCCTGGAAAATAAAACATGGAAATTTGACTTGAAGCAGCTGATCAACATCCCCTATGAGGGCCGGATTGTTGACCCGGTCGAAGAGGAAAAAAAAGCTGAACAGACAAAATCTGCGGCAGAGAAAGCGGCACAGCAGGCTCCAGGTCAGGCTCAAGGTCAGGCTCCAGGACAGCTTCCAGGACAGGTTCCAGGTCAGGCTCCAGGACAGGTTCCAGGACAGGCTCCAGGACAGGTTCCAGGACAGGTTCCAGGACAGGCTCCAGGACAGGTTCCAGGTCAGGCTCCAGGACAGGCTCCAGGACAGGTTCCGGGGCAGGTTCCAGCTCCGGGGCCTTAACCAAAATAATGTGTGCTGCTGGCGGGTTTCCGTTTTCGGTTAATACCCTTCCCAATTTTTTACCCTTCATGAGCAATAACAATGAAGAATGATGATATACGTGAAAAGCGATTCCTGCTTGGCAATGTGATGCAGATTGCGGTGCTGACCCATGCCAAGGCATTTCTGGACAGAGATGATGAGGCGTTTTTCAGTCTGATGGAAAAAGGGGCAGGATTTGCCGAGACAATGCCGTTTAGACTGAATCGGTCCGGTGATCAGCAGGGCGCAAGCTGCGAGAAAGACCGAATTTCAGTTCCTGGTGGGTTTCAAAATGCCTGGAATAAGATCAAAAAAGAGCACTGGCAGAATGTCTTCCGCTCGCTGGACCTTACAGGCAAACCAATACCTGCCTCTGTGGCGATTTCAATCCAGGAGGCGCTGTTTGCGGCAAATCCATCGGTTTATTTTTTTATACTGTCAACTATTCAAGCGGGGAATCTGATTCAACAGTGGGGAGACGATAATCTGAGATCGAATTTCAGCGAAAAGCTGTTTGCCTGCGAATGGTCCGGTGCTTTGGGGATATTTGAGCCCGGTGATACGCATCATTTGGAAACCCCCCGGACGACGGCTGTCCAGAAAGGGGACTACTATGCGGTGACCGGATTAAAAGATCGGGTGATTGCCGGGGATCACGATTTAAGTACAAATATTGTTCATCTGGTTATGGCGCGCATCCAGGATGGTGACAAGAGACAGACTAAAACCGGGTTGCTGGTTGTGCCTAAATTGCGTGCTGAAGGCAGTCAGTGGGTTGATAACGGTCTGCGTCTGGAAAGCATGTGCTCAACCATGGGGTTGAAAGGCGTTCCCTGTTGTCGAATCAGCTACGGCGCCGAAACGGAATGTCGGGGTTATCTGCTGGATGGCATGGAACCCGGAACACTCAATCCATTTAGCGACTGGTTTTCTCAGCTTGCACTGCAGGGTGTTGCCCAGACAAATGCCACCTTTTTTGAACTGGCAGCAACCAGCCGCGGTTCCGAAACCAGTCTGCTTAAATCGAGCAACGATTTTTCCATCCGATCCACACCCGCATTGATTCATCTCAAAGCAATCAGTGAAGGTTTGCGCGGGGCAGTCTACATGACAGTCTTTTTTATGGATTGTGTGAACCATGGTGCCGCTAGTCAACGGGAATACTTCTCTGATCTTTTCGACCTGTACACATCGGTATTCACCATCTATAGCCCGGGGAGCAGTCTGGCGGTCATATCAAAGGCTATGCTGCAGGGCGGTGGTATCCCCTTTGATCCGGAATCGACCATCGAGCAGCGTTTCAGGGATCTGCTGACTGGAACCATGGTCGGACCGGATGAGAACAGAGCTGCTGAGATCTTTCTCGAACAGACCTTGCCCCAGGCAAACGGCAGGCTGTTCAGTCAACTGCTGAAGCAGTTCGAAACGGTGGAAACCCATCTGGTTATGTCTGAAGCGTTGAATGAGACGACTACTATCTGGCGGGACTTTATTGGTGGTTTGATTGTCCTTTTCGATGACATCATGAGCGGTCAGAAAGAGGGTAAACCCGGTATCTCACGACTTTACGCCAGGCATATCCTGAAGCTTTTCGGGGATGTGATCATCTGCTACCACTTGATCATCCAGGGTATGGCAGCGGAACGGATTCTGGTGGAAGCAGGGGTCAATTTTTATAACCTGAAACAGGATGTTATCAAGAAACCGGCTTTGGTCCACTGGTACAATAAGCTGCAAACAGCCGAATTCTTTGCTGTTCATATCCTGGCGATGAATGAGAGTATCATTCGACTGATACAGGGAAAACCCCAGACTGTTCTGGAGCTGATCTGAAACCTGGGTTTGGCCTTTTGTGCGGCTGACCCTTTACAGATGGAGCAGAATACCCAGGGAACCGACTTTGGCAGAGTGTTTTCCAAAGCTGTAGTGAATTTGCTCAACGCGGACCCGCCACGCGCCTAAAATGATGTCGATCCCGAATTTGAAATAGGGAACATCCGCTTCGAATTGCCATTCATCACTGCTGGTGACAATTTTCTCTTTCTCCCGGGTCACCCCGATACCCGCATAAACGCCCGCCAACTCTCTTTCCAGGTGGTAGCTGATTCCCAGCCGCTGCTCTGTGACTTCAAATCTGGCCATGGTATCGTTCATTACCGCAATATTGGAAGTGGGAATTTCGGTTTCATATCGATAAAACGCCTGTTCTATTTGAACCAACAGGTTCTCCCAAAAAATGCCGACACTGGCCGATTGCCCCGTAATGGTCTTTTGGATAACCGGTTTGAATTTCAGGGTACTGCCGGAAGCGTTCTCATACCGCTGCTCCCCGGTCCACAGCTTTGGCATGAGATGGTGTATTCCCAACTCCAGATCCCAGGCACAGGCGGTCTGATGACTGCTCATCAGGAACAGCAGAAACAGGCCAAGACAGGCTAAACAGCCAGATAACCGGCGGCTTTGTCTTCTTTCGATCCTGGAAAGATCTGTTTCTGATGATTTCACATTCACAAATTGGTATGGGTACGATAGTATTGACAAACGAAAGAAAAGGTTTCCCAGTTTTGAACGTGCAAAATTCCCGCCTTTTCTGAGAATTTATTCTGTTTTCTGTTTATCAGACGATCAGAATCTATTAAAAAACCGGCTACCGTCTTTTGGCACCCTCCTGCACCAGTCCGATGATCGCCGGGAACATGCCGGAAGCAGGTTTGATATTCGGGCTAAAATAAAAAAGCATCATAAAACCAGCATGATGCTCTGGGAGGGGGAAGAACTGATTGACAAAGGGCTGAATTATTTCTAATCTTTAAGATTATTTATATAAATACCATTGAAGGAGAGGAGCTATGAAGAGAACATTTCAACCAAATAATCGCCGGCGCAAAATGAAGCACGGTTTTCGAAAGCGAATGGCCACCAAATCGGGGCGAACCATCATTAAAAACAGAAGAAGAAAAGGGCGGAAGATATTGAGTGCATAGTCAAAGCGGGAAGAGATATGGCTTTTCCGAGAAACACAGATTAAAGAGTAAAAAAGCGATCGATCTTTTGTTTAAAAAAGGCCGGCACCGTTCCTGTGAATTTCTGAGATTTCGTTATCTTCCACAAAAACTGGGTTATGCCAGGGTTGTCATTACGATTTCCAAGCGAGTTGGAAGCGCGCCAACCAGAAACCGGCTCAAACGCCTGATCAGGGAAGCACTGCGCCTCTCCGGTCATCTTCAAACCCGATCATTTGACAGTGCTGTTTTTGTTACCAAACCGTTGAAGAAGGCTCCGTCTCTGGCTGAGGTTCAAGAGATAGTTGATAATTTTTTCACCCATTTACCCGATGAATCTACCTAGGGGACTGAATCGAATTGCGCGTGCCCCGTTTCTCTTTGCTATCTGGCTCTATCAGCACGCCATCTCACCATTCCTCGGACCATCCTGTATTTACTACCCCAGTTGCTCGGAATACGCAAAACAGGCTTTAGAGAAGCATGGGCTCGTTTGGGGAACTTATCTTTCGGTAACCAGAATAGTGCGCTGTCATCCTTTTCACCAGGGTGGTGTGGACGAAGTTCCCGAATCAATATCATTCAAGACAATCAGAAAAAATGGATAGGAATTTTTTACTGGCGTTTATCATCTCAACCCTTGCCATCTTTGGCTATTATACGCTCTTTCCGCCACCGGAGAATACGAAGGTCGAGAAGGAGCAGTCGCCCAGTCAGATAGTCGAGACGGTCACAACCGAAAAGAAAGCCGCAATACCCATTTCTGAGACATCTGAGCAATCCCAGCAACCGCTGAAAATTGATGATACCCAGAGGAAAATCATCACCGTCGAGAACCAGCTGTATAAGATTGAGATCGACTCCCAGGATGGCACGCTGAATCGTTTTCTGCTCAAGAACTACAAACATTCACTACCGCCCCATTTCAAGATCGTCGACTGGGTACTGGACCTGTTCAAAGGAGCCCAGCCAGAGCAAAAGCCCTACGATCCGAACCGGCTGGTGAATATGGCAGGAGACCTCTCCGCTGGGAACAGGGTCTGGAAAGTGTATACCGGCGGAGATGAAGCGCCGGTCAACTTCCAGGCGTCCCGCGAACAGATTGAGGTCAGATCAGCGAAGGAAAGCCTGACACTGCAGGCGGTCGCCCCATCAGGTCTTGAAATATACAAAACCCTGACCTTTGACAAAAATTCCTACTTGATCGAAATGGCGGTCAAGATGCAGAACCGGACGGGTAAACCCCTCAATATCGCTCCCCGGCTCAATTTCGGATCCAGCAGTGATGCTATCGACGGAGAGTCTCTTCCCAAGCCGAAGGTTGGGATTTCTTATATCAATGATGATTTCGAGACGTATGATGACGGGGATTTCGAGCAGGGTGTGAAAATTCAGAATCCACTCTGGGCCGGCGTGATGGACACCTATTTTATCACGGCGATCAAGATGACTGATGGCAGCTCCTTTAACGGGCAGTTTACACCGCTGAATTCCGTTCTCAATCATAAAGAGATCAAGGTCCCTAAGCTGGAGTACCTCGATCAGCCTTTGATTCTCGAAAACAACCAGGTCTATCAGCGATCTTTTCAACTGTACGTGGGACCCAAGCTGCAATCAGCGATGGAGGGGTTTGATCTGTCCCTGCCGGTGGCGATGGACCTGGGATGGTTCGATTTTCTGGCCCATCCACTGCTCTCGGTTCTCAGGTGGCTGCAGGGATATGTGGTCAACTGGGGGGTGGCGATCATTCTCCTGACGATTATTGTCCGAGGCGCCATGTTCCCGCTGGCATTCAAAGGGATGATCTCCATGCGGAAGATGTCTCAGTTGAATCCCAAGATCAAGTTGATCCGGGAGAAGAACAAGGGCAACAAGGAAAAGATGAACAAGGAGATCATGCAGTTCTACAGTCAGCACAAGATCAATCCCATGGGCGGATGTCTGCCCATGGTGCTGCAGATCCCAGTTTTTATTGCGCTCTATCAGGCCCTGCTGCCGGCCATTGAACTCCGGCACACCCCTTTTATACTCTGGATGCAGGACCTGTCCGCCGCGGATTATACCCTCATCCTGCCCATCCTGATGGGCGTGTCCATGTTTGTGCAGCAGACGTTGTCACCAACCCCGGCCATGGATCCGACCCAGCAGAAATTGATGCGCTGGATGCCGGCGATGATGGTGATCTTTTTCCTGAGCATGCCTTCCGGTCTCGTTCTTTACTGGGTGGTCAGCAACATGATCTCCGTGATTCAACAGCTTTTTTTCAACAAGGTGTCTCCGATAAAAGTGGATGAGTCCCCGGTTAAGGGAAAAGCGAAAGGCAAGGGCAAGGTGGGCACAAAGGGTAAGAAATAAACCGCGGGCAACCGCTCTCAGTAGTGTAATTCCCTGTCGAAACACCGGTAGTTGACAGCCTCTGCTAGGTGCCGGGTTTCGATGGGATCGGACTGGTCCAGGTCGGCAATGGTCCGGGCGACCTTGAGCACGCTGTCATGGGCCCTTCCGCTCAAACGATATTTTTCAAGCACTTGTGACAGCAGCCGGTGTCCTTCCTCATTCAACCTGCAGTAACGCGCCACAGCCCGATGATCCATGCTGCTGTTGGTTGCAGAGGGATTCCCACGAAATCGCTCCTGCTGTATCATCCTTGCAATCAGAACTCTCGTTCGAATCTGTTTACTACTCTCTCCCCGTCTGGAAAAATTCAATTCGTGATAGCTCAGTGTCGGCATTTCCACCTGCAGGTCGATCCGGTCCATCATCGGTCCGGATATCTTTGACCGGTAGCGGATGATACTGGCCGCCGGACAGAGACATTCCCTGCTGGAATCACCCAGATAGCCACAGGGACATGGATTCATGGCTGCCAGGAGAATAAAATCGGCGGGAAAAATCAAGCTCACATTGGCGCGGGCAATCATCACCCGTTTCTCTTCAACCGGCTGTCGCAGGAGATCGATCAGAGTGCGGGGGAATTCGGGCAGTTCATCGAGAAACAGGACGCCATGATGGGCCAGTGATATCTCACCCGGTTTGGGATAACTGCCGCCGCCAATCAGGCCGGCACTGGAGATGGAGTGGTGGGGACTTCTGAAGGGGCGTTGCCTGATGATTTGATGATCTTTTGACAGGTTGCCGGAGACAGA
>JAHJRI010000300.1 GCA_018830885.1 bacterium
CAAACCAACATGCCCCTGGGTGGGGCACAACGAAACATGAGAATGATATCTTGATGCTCAGACAGGCTGGGTTTCTATCGCTCCATTTCGCCAAGATCATCTAGAAACGCGTCTAATCAACTGAAACGGCTCCACACCAGTCGCTTTCGGGATGTTATTCTCATACAAAACGGATTATTGATTTTTTTGCTTGACAAAAAGGGGGATAAATAGATAATTGATTATTCATTGTCGACAATGCATAATCAATTATCTATTTTAAAACTGTTCCAGCATTCATAATGAGTCCTGAATTTTTCAGCAGCACATCTTTTTCCGTCCTATGTTGCTACTGGCATCCATAGGAAAGAGGTTTTCAACATCCGTTTAGGATAAGTAAAAACGATGACAGCAGATTATATCTCCAAGATTGATTATCAACCCCAGAACATTTCGAACCAGATTTGCGATTTATTGAAGCAGGCCATTATGCGGAACGAGTTGCAGGGGGGAGAACAAATCGTGGAAATGGCACTCCAGAAGAAGTTGGGTGTCAGTCGTTCCCCCATCCGGGAGGCGTTTCGGGAACTTGAAAAACTGGGTTTGGTGGAGATCGAGCCCCGTAAAGGAACGTTTGTAAAAAAGATAACCATCCAGGATATCAGGGAAAACTACCTGGTACGGGCGCCACTGGAGGGGTTGGCCGCTGTGGAAGCGTCTGTCCACATGGATGAAAACGACTATAAAAGGCTTGATAAGGCTATGGAGGGCATGCGCAGTGCGGCTCACAAAAATGAAATTACGAACTACTGGATTTGCCACAAGAACTTTCATGAAACATTCATCCATGCCTGCGGAAACCGTCTGCTGATCAATCTGCTCTCTTTGTTGCGCACCCACAGTGTCAGACACCGCCTGGCATTTCCCCTTCCCGGTGAGGATTTGAATGCGTCAGTGAACATCCATGAAAAGATTGTTCAAATGTTTATGGATCAAACAGCGGATAAAAAAATATTGCAGGAATTTGTCACACAACACATTTTGGTAATTCTGCCTGCCTTCCTTGAAAATGCATCAAAGTTGACCCCGTATCAGAATACTGAGATGGAGCAACCGGTTTCAAATTAACTTTTTGGAGATTCTTATGACCTCAACACGACTGGTGAAAGAAAACAAAAAAACCTATGAATATCTAGTGCAAACCCTGGAAAGTGCGGGTGTAAAGCGGGTTTTCACGGTTCCTGGGCTGGGTGTCACCTGGACGCTGCCCGGGTTTTTTGACCGTAAGGAGAATATCGATGTCGTTCTGGCCCGGACCGAACAGACGGCTTCGGTGATGGCCCAGGTAACCGGCAGACTGACCGGAAAGCCCGGTGTGCTGATGGGGCAGGGACCATGGATCTCCACGACAGGGTCCTTTGGTATTTTAGAGGCCTATTTCTCTGGATCCCCCATGGTTATTCTGACGGAAACGTCTGATTATGACGGGTTCGGCCAATATGGCACCTATCAGACCATGACGGGCGATTTTAATGGCGCGGATATCCAGTCTTCACTGAAAGCCATTACTAAATATTGTACCTATGCCACTGAGCCGGAAGCTGCGGTTTACGGTCTGCAGATGGCATATAAGCAGGCAGCCACGCCGCGGATGGGACCTGCGGCGGTTATCATGAAGACGACCATCATCCGCCAGGAGGTCTCCCAGAAAGTCCGGGCCACGCTGTACGAGCCTGAAGGGTATTGGAATTATACCCCCCCCAGACCTGATCCAGAAGCGCTCAAAAAGCTCGGAGAGATGATTTCGGCGGCTGAACTTCCTGTTTTTATCGCCGGCCAGGGGGTTTATGACGCCCGTTCCGGAGGAGATTTACAGGGTCTGGCCGAAACCATAGGTGCAGCAGTGGCGACCAGTTATAACGGCAAGGGGGTGATCGATGAGAAATCGCCGTCGGCAGTGGGCATGCTGGGCACATGGGGAAACAAAACCGCCAACCGCACATTGCAGCGGGCAGATCTGGTTGTCATCCTGGGAGCGAGCATGGGCCCGGACTACACCCGCTTCCGTGATCCCGAAATGATACGTCCCGGAGATCAGAAAATTGTGCAAATTGATGTCAATCCGCTGAATGCCGGTTGGGTCTATCCTGTTGATCTGGCCATTACAGGCGATGTCAGGGATGTCATCACTGCGCTGACTGCACAGAATCTGTCAACCGCCGGCAGGGAAAAACGGATGGCTTCCATCAGCCAGTTAAAGGAATCCACCCATTACGATCGTCCTCCCTCCCTTGAGGCTGCTGCCGGCTTTATGCACTACACAGATGTGGTTGCGGCCATCCAGAACTTTCTCGGACCAGACGATATCCTGACGTTGGATGCCGGGAATAACCGGATCTGGAATACCAGCAGCCTGCGCGCTCGAACCCCCAACCAGCTTCTGGTGCCAGGTGGTGTCGGGGGAATGGGATGGGGAGGACCCGCCGCGGCAGCAGCCAAATTGGCGCTACCCAATAAACGGGTCACCTGTGCAACAGGTGACGGCGGATTTATGATGACCATTGACGTTCTGGCCACCTGCATCGAGCATCACCTGCCGGTTGTCTTCCTCGTATCGAACAATAGAGGCCTGGGCATGGTGAGAGATAATCAGGGGGCCAAGAGAATCGGTGTCGATTTTGGAAACTTCAATTTTGCCAAAATCGCCGAGGGTTTTGGCGCAACCGGATATCAGGTTGACAACCGATCCGCGCTGGATGACGCCATCCATCAGGCACATCAACAGGATGGTCCGGTTGTGATCGACATTAAAATCGACCCGCAGGCCAGTCACATGCCGGCCTCGGACTATGGTCCCCTTGACTGATTTTAAACCACAGAAATGGACAGTCGGGTCAGCCTGTCCGTCCATTTCTGAAAGCAAAATTGAGCCTCCTCCAAAAAGCCTCAAATCAGTCACCCCGGCAAAAGCCGGGGTCCAGCGCTATTTGCTTTTACCGGAATGACGTTTGAGGTCGATTTTTGGCTTTTCCGAGTGGACTCACCATTGAATAAGGTAAAATGACTGGTTCAAAACCCGTAGCATTGATCACCGGAGCCGGAAGCAATATCGGCCTGGCTTGCGCGAGGCTGTTTGCCCGGGAGCATGTGGTGATTCTGGCAGATCTGGTGGATACAACAGAAATTGCAAAAAATATCGGCCCGCATGCACACAGTGTGAGCGGCGATGTCACAAGCTTTGATGACTGCCGGCGATGGATGCAAACCGCTGAGAAATATGGGCCCCTGAAAAGTCTGGTCCACTCTGCAGGGATCACCGGCCCCGCAGTACCGATCGTCGATATGAGTATTGAGGAGTGGGAGAAGGTTGTCCGGGTGAATCTGAACGGGACCTTTCTGCTGGCAAAAGCAGCCATCCCCTTCTTGCACCGTAACCGGGACAGCGCCATGGTCCTGATCAGCTCCCGGGCCGGAAAAACGGGCTTTGCAGCCATGGGCGTCAATCCCACAGCCACAAAAGCCCACTACTGTGCCTCCAAAGCAGGTGTCATCTCCCTGACAAAATCATTGGCCATGGAATTGGCAGTTCAAGGTGTCCGCGTGAACGGAATTGCCCCCGGACCCTTTGAGGGCACCATGATTCCCAGTGAGCAGTGGCAGGACATTGCTCAACGGGTCCCCCTCCGTCGACTGGGTCGACCCGAAGAGATTGCAGA
This sequence comes from bacterium, assembly GCA_018830885.1. Lineage (GTDB taxonomy): Bacteria > SAR324 > SAR324 > XYD2-FULL-50-16 > XYD2-FULL-50-16 > JAHJRI01. The sequence continues at coordinate 3,696 of JAHJRI010000300.1, forward strand.
GGCGGCGCTTTTCCTGTGCTCCCCCAAGGCGGGATTTATTACCGGTCATATTCTGGACGTAAACGGCGGGACACTCATGGATTAACAGGCCGTCCCCCATGATAATATGAACCACCATGCCCCGGGTTTGGGGCACAACGAAGAATGAGTATGGCAATTACTATTCTCATAATAAGGAAATAAACGCTATCCGCATTCAGTTTGAAGGAGACAAATCATGCTGGCTGTTGTTAAAGATAAACCCCTGGAAAACCACATCGCATTGCAGGAGGTGCCGGTACCGGGAGTCACTGAAGGGTGGGTACTGATCAAAGTTGATCTGATTGGTATCTGTGGCAGCGACCTCCATACCTATCATTGGACAAAGGATTATCAGCAGCGATTCAAGGGGCTGTTACCGGCGATCATCGGACATGAGTATACAGGTATCGTTGAAGCAGTCGGATCCGGGGTCACCAATGTGTTTGCTGGAGACCGCGTGGTTTCCAGGACGCCGATTTCATGTGGCCGCTGTCAACCCTGTTTATCGGGCCAGGAAGCGATCTGCAACGAACGGAGACTTCTGGGCGTCCATTATGATGGCGCCATGGCGGAATACGTCACGGTTCCTGCCAGAAACTGCCACCGGCTTCCACCGGATTACTCCCCAAATTTAGCCGCTTTATCAGAACCCATATCCATTGCTTTTGGAGTCATACACAAAATCGGAAGACCATTGGGGAAAAACATACTCATTATCGGTCCGGGACCCATTGGATATTTTATTGCACTGCTGGCCGACATGGCCGGTGCCCACAAGGTATTCGTACTTGGACTCCCCAGTGATAAAAAACGGTTCGAACTGTTTGAGAGATATATTCCCGGGGTTGAAGTTGAATCCGATCTGCAGAAGCTGAAAAGCAAACTGAAACAGGGAATCAAGGATGGGGGTGTGGATGTCGCCATTGAAGCCAGCGGTTCTCCACAGGGACCGCAAATGGCAATCGAATTGACCCGTAAACAGGGGCTGGTGGTGCAGGCGGGTATTTTCGCCGATTCTCCGTCCATCGATCTGAATGCAGCGGTCAGAAATCAAATTACCATCAAAGGGTCACCCGCCCTTCCCGAAAGATTATGGGACAGGCTCCTGGCACTATTGGCCTCGACATCGAAAAAACAGCAGGAGGGGTTCGAGGCTGCAATCTCCGATATTTTCCCGTTAAAAGGCGCCGTTGACGCATTTAAAAAAGCCGGTGAAAGGAAAGCCATGAAGATACTGTTATCACCAAAGCAATGATAACAGGGAAAAGAGCCCGGATTCCGCTAAACCAAAATGGGTGGAATCAGGGTATGTTTTGACATCACCATCCTGGCGATGCTTAACCATTTCCAGTCTGTTCAAGAGCAGCGAGACATGCAGCTTCGAAAAGACCGGTCATGACTTCAGTCAGTCGGATCAAGGTGTCACATGAATAGGGTATCGCTTCCAGGTGGGTCCTGAACCCGCCCCAATTCTGAAGGAACAATCGAAAAACGATAGGTTGTCACTCAAAAGTGGTAAAAATGATCAATACCAGCAAGGGAGGGTAAAATGGAAAGTACGTGGAAACTGGTTCATGTCGGCATACCCGTCAGGGATCTGGACAAGGCCATAGAGGACTACAAATCGTTGGGGGTCGCGTCGTTCAAACCCGAATACCTGATCGACAGCAGTAATTTTGGTGAGTACCTGGTTTATGGCAAAACACCGGACCCTGCCGTCAAAACGCGGGTGGCAATAGGGGAGGTGGGACCACTGGGGATCGAACTGTTGCAACCTGTGCAAGGGAAGACGGTCCACAGGGAGTTCCTCGAGAGTGTTGGTACAGGAATTGGCCACATCGCCTATGCTGTCGAGGACCTGGAGGCTGAAATTGCAAAGCTGGTTGAGAAGGGGTTCCCGGTTATTCTCAGTTTTACATCAAAAGGCGAGGAACGGCGAAGGGGTGTTTATATCGATACCCGCAGCAAATTCAGCAACCTGATTATTGAACTCATACAGGCCCGCTAGGGTATTGAAAGCCCTCCGTTGGTGAATTAATTTGACACATCCTCGATATCCGCGTTTTGCCCAGTTGTTCTGTATCAGAGACAGTATTGAAAACGCAGCGATCATTGCCTGCAACTCCACCGTCTCGAACTGGATGGATCGCGTCGATAAAGAAACGGCAGAATGTGCAAAATGATCGAATTCACCATAAAATGCCCCTGTTTCGTTTGACAACAGTCGGTGGGTCATGCTTCCAGGTCAGAAGCTGAGCTCGAGACAAAAAAGCAGGCACCTGACGGTATTTATGGAGACCTCGTCTGATGCCTCCTGATCGCACCCGGAGTTGGAACATCCCCTACAACAGCAGGAGACATTTATCCGGATTGAGATGCAGGTAGACATCCTGGCCTTCCTCATACAGCAGGAGGTGGGAAGCCTGGACCCGGATGGTGACTCCGCTGACGTCGACAAAGAAAAACAGCAGGTTTCCCAGATAGGCGCGGTTGGTGATGGTTCCCTTGTAGCAGTTTTCCTTCCCCTGGGGAGCCTCGGCAAACATCTCGATATCCTCCGGTCTCAGGGAGGCGAACAGGTTGTCGGCCTTCGACAGGGCCGCGTCTGAAGTGATGCGGCAGGAGAGTCGGTCGGTGAACCCGGTACGAACCACTGCGGTTGACTTGTCCTCGGCGACCTCGATCATCTCTGCCGGCATAAAATTCATGGTGCCGATAAAATCCGCGACAAACCGGTTGATGGGTTTGCGGTAGATGTCGTTCGGTGTGCCGATCTGCACGATTTTTCCTTCAAACATCACGGCAACCCGGTCCGAGATCACCATCGCTTCCGCCTGATCATGGGTGACATAGACCGATGTGATTCCCATCCGTCTCACCAGGCTTTTGATTTCAAACCGCAATTCTTCCCGCAACTTGGCATCCAGGTTGCTGAGAGGTTCATCCAGTAACAGGACTTTGGGATTTCTGACCAGCGCTCTGGCCAGCGCCACCCGTTGCTGCTGACCGCCGCTGAGCTGGGAGGGATACCGGTTTTCGAGTCCTGCCAGCCCCACCAGTTTTAAAACATCCATCACGGATTGTTCAATCGTGTGCCGAGGGGCTTTCTGCAACTTCAAACCATAAGCAACATTGGTGTAAACCTTCATGTGCGGCCAGACGGCATAATTCTGGAATACCATGCCGATTCCCCGTTTTGACGAATGCACAAACCCATCTGCAATCATTGACTTGCCGTCAATGATGATATCGCCGCCTTCCGGTTTTTCCAATCCGGCAATACAGCGCAGGGTTGTGGTTTTACCGCAGCCGCTGGGTCCCAGCAACGTAATCAGTTCCCCTTCCTCGATTTCCAGGTCGATGTAACTGATCGCTTCGACCTTATCAAAGGTTTTGTACAGCTTTTTGATTTCAATAAACGCCATCGGGTTTGTCTCCTCTTACAGTCTCTTTCAACACACGGTTACCATTTTCAGCAGCGGTGGGATGGTTATTGCTTGGCAGTGGAACCCCAGGCCGCCTTGAGCACACCACCGCTGAGTCTCGATACGATCAGCAGCAGGATGAACGTTATCACGATCATCAGGAAAGCCATGGCAGCGGCGATGCCGAATTCCATCCCCCGGTGCCAGTTCAGGTAGATGCCGATCGGCATGGTTTCCCATCCGCCCCGGTAGAGAAATATGGCCGTGGAAATTTCCTGGAAAGCCATGATAAAAAACATGATCACACCGACCAGAACCCCTTTCAGCAGCAGGGGGAGAGAAATCGTCGCGAATGTCCGGATTTTACCGGCCCCCGATACTTCGGCTGCCTCCTCCAGGGACACGTCCAGCTGGAGATAGGACGAATGGGCCATGCGCAGAAAATAGGGCAGCCGCCGGGCAAACAGGGCCAGCGGCATGATGATCCAGTACTGGGCCAGCGGAATCGTCTCCCAGAACGCCAGCAGATAGCTGACGCCCACCGCCATGCCGGGAAATGCCAGCATCAGCGTGATCACGAAATCCAGGGCGTCTTTTCCCGGGACCTTGGTGCGAACGATCAGATAGGCCGCCGGCAGACCAAAAACCACCCCGAAAACCAGGGCAATGCCACTGAACAGGAATGAATTTTTTACCAGCAGCGGGGTCTCCAGCAGAATGACCCTGAAGTTTTCCAGGGTCCAGTAGGTGGGGAAGGGCTCAAACACCCAGCGCCGGGAAAACGCCGACAAGCCCAGCACGACCGGTATCAGAAGAACCAGCAGGGCGATAAATATCATGTACACATAGGAAAGCGACTTGATGGCAATCCCGGGTTCAATCACCCTGCCTTCCGACGTTGTCCCCTTGGACAGACCGGTATACTTCCTTTTTTCAACCCACCACCGGGCAAGCAGGAACAGACAGATACAGACCACCGAAGAGACAACGACAGCCACGATGCCCATGTATTTGCGCTGCACATCGGTGAAGTGGTAGGCGATATTGATATAGGCCACCGAGGGCAGGAAATCCGACTGACCCAGAATCAGGGGGGTCAGCCAGTCGGTAAAGGGCCACAGGAAAACAATGACCGCACCGGCCAGATAGGTCGGCGCGCACAGGGGCAGGGTGATGGTGATGAATCGCCAGAATCCGCTGGCGCCTTCCACTTCAGCGGCTTCCTCAAAGGAGGGATCGATCATGGAGAATCCCGCCGACAGACTCAGCACGATGAAGGGAAGCATGTGCAGAGACTGTATAAAAACAAGCCCATGCATGCCGTAGATGAAATTGAGCGGTTTTTTGACCAGACCCGCGTTCATCAACAGCAGGTTCAGTGTCCCGTACTTGCCGAAAAAAATGACAAACGCGAAAACACCGGCAAACGCCGGCAGAACGATCGGCAATAACGTCAGGGCCGTCAGCACCGTTTTGCCCCGTTGTCGGTACCGAGCCAGAATATAGGCCAGCGGAATACCGAAAACCGTGGTGGTGACAAGCACCAGTGCACTCAGCAGCAGTGTGTTCCCAAAGGTTTTCAGATAGTATGAATCCTGGAAAAACTTCACATAATTGATGATTCCCAGGCTATCGGTGCCAAAAACCTTGAAGCTCTCCAGAATCAGAATAGACAGCGGGTAAATAACCAGCAGCGCAATGACCGCCCAGAGGAGTCCTGCCAGAAAGACGTTTCCGCGAGACATGAGCCATCCTGTTTAATTTTTAGCCCCCCGGATCAAATCCGGTGCCTGTCGTGGTCACCGTTACGCCCGGGAGGCTGTTTCAGTCCTGTTTCGGGGCTAGTCAACCAGCAATGCACGCGCTTTAGCAGCTGCCAGACGGGAGGCGGCATATTCACCCTTATACTCAAACAAAAATCGAGCTTCCCGTATTTTATCATCCGCTTTGCTGACATTAATATTCTGTGCCCTGGCTGTCTTGATTTCCTCTTCGACCTCTTCGATCAGTGCCAGGCTGCTTTTCAGTTTATCCCACTTGCGGTAGATCTCGTACTCGTAATAGCGGTTGACGTCATCCCAGCGCTTGGTGGCCAGATCGAGATCATATTCGATAAACTCAACCTTCATATCCCAGAAGTTATCAACCCCCAGCGCTTTTTTGGCGTGACTGGCCATGGCCAGCCCTTCTTTTTCCCAGACGGAGAACTTGATATCGGTTCTGGCAGCAAAATATCCGCCTTCCAGGACATATTTCTGTCCTTCCATGCTGAACAGCCAGTCGAGAAATATTTTGCCGACTTTTTCGTTGGGCGCATTCTTCAGCAGGGCCACTGCTTCCGGTACCAGGATGGTTTTATCCGGTGTCAGGTCACTGACAGGATAACCGTCCCGGCGGGCAACCATGGCATTCATCTGCGGCTGGGCCATACCGATGGGAACCTCACCCCGGGCGGTGATATGGGTCGTATCGGTACTGCCGGTGGAAAAACGATCCAGTTGGGCTGCCAGCAGCCTGAGATATTTCCACCCTTCCTTTTCGCCCCGGCTCTGCAGGAGAATTTCAATGGCCTCGTGCATCGTACCAGACGCATACGGCAGGGTGTGGACGATACTGCCCCGATAAATCGGGTTCAGCAGATCATCCCAGGTTTTCGGGGGTGGCAGACGAAGGCTTTTCAGCACCTTCTCGTTGTAAAGATTGGTCACGATCCAGGGAGCGAAACAGGTCCATAAATAACCGGCATCCTTAACCTTCATGCCGTGCCATTCGGCGGGGACCTTGTCCCAGTCCTTGGGTTCATATGGCGCGATCAGACCTTCCTGTTTCAGCACTTCGTGGGCAGGTGCGCCGGCACCCAGGAAGATATCGGCATCCGGTTTATTCCCCCAGGCTCTGACTTTGTCGAGACAGACCGGCCAGCCGCCAGGTCGGATGAATGTAATTTCAACATCTTTGCCATAGGTTTTTTTATAATACTCGGTAAAACCTTTGGTCAGACTCTGGGACAGTTCCGTGTATACCGGTCCGACCCAGCCAAGCTTATCCGCCGCCCTTGCCTCGTTGCGGGAAAGGGGAATCAACAGCATAACGGTTGCACACAGCAAAATGATAGGTGTTGCCAGGAATTTCTTTTTCATTTTGACCTCCAGGAGTAGTAGAGACGCATCATTGAAAAATCATTCTTATCGTTCAGATACCTGCCAATTCAAGGAAAAAAATACATGTACCTATTCACCGCTTTTTCTGAGCAGAAGCTGGAACCTGTGTGTGATTGAATGGATTGGGAGTGGTTCAGCATCGCCATGATCACGATGTCAACGTCCAATCTCGGAAGATGAGAAGCGAGGCTCCCAGCTTCGAACATGGATGGCCGTCAATAATGAGTTCAATGACATACAGGTTTTGACTGCTTTGGCTGAGCTGGAATAGATACAAATTCATAAAACGATTTCAAATTATTGGAGTTCCATTCAAAAGTCAATCCTTATAAGCAACTAATTTCCTCGATGCCCTCGTGCAACCAGCAGAGTCGCCAAACCGGCACCTCTCGACAATCCGCGTTATTGAAGCATCAAATGGACAACAGCCCTGGATACGATCGCGACGGCAAACCTGTGCACTTTACCTCTTGAGATACGGGGCTGGGGCGCTGTCAGAAACTTCCGCGCAAGGGTAATCCGGTCGGTTCCGGTTTTCAAAAACCCTGGCAGCCAGGGATGGCTTCCAGAAACGCCATGGATGGACTCGTGCGTTTCTTGAAAGATCAACCCTTTGATGCGGTAAGCTCGTTCATTTTAATGAATCAAGGTACCCTTAAGTGAATGACATTGAATCAGCGGGGTGCTGTGATCATAACCAAAAAAGACTTCAGAGTGAATTCATCTTTGGTCGATCTTTGTTCGCGTTGCAGTTTTTATTTTCTGATTTTACTGAGTAATCCAGTAAAATTGGTAGGGCGGCAGAACCATTTGGTCATTAAACAGGGCCGGCGACTCACCTGAATACAGATCCCGTATGTTCTCATGCATGCGAAATTTGTCGAATTGGATATCCGATAAATTCAAATACTGCGGATGGGCATCGAAGTTACCGACGACCAATATATGCTGGCTTGCGTCGGGGGAAAATCTGTAAAATGCAATCAGGCTCGGATTGGCTAGATCAATCATCTCACGGTTATTGAAATCAGCGAAGGCCGGGATATCTTTTCGGACCTTGATCATCTGCTTTAGCAAAGTGAAAATTTTGTGCGCCACGGTACCAGGCTGGTTTCTTAATTCTGATTTTTCCCAGTCGATTTTCGGGCGATGGGCCCAGCGGGTGTCATTTGCCTTACCGATAAAATCGATAAATGAATAGTCGTTCAGCGTTCCCAGTTCATCCCCATAATATATCAGGGGAATTCCACCAAATGAGAAGATGATACTGTAAACCAGCATAATATGTTTAACTATAATATCAATCTGTTCCGGATGACCCTCTTCCAGTGCTTTCTCCAGGCCGATGAGTGAGGTCAGGGTGCCCGAAATCCGGACATCACCGTTTTTTCTATTCTGACCGAACGGTAGCCCCCGCGCAGACGTGTTTTCATAATTTCCGATAAAATAGTTGATCAGAAATTGTCGATGGGAATGGGGTTCATATCCGGCCTGTGCGATGTCCTCATCGGTAAATCCCAGCCCGATATCATCATGACACCGGATGTAGTTCAGCCAGGTGGCTCTTTCCAGCTTGTCCGGCAGGTTTTTAATTCCCTGGGTGAGTAATTTTGCATTTTTTGTGGCCACCGCGTCCCATAATAATGCCATTAAGGTTGCATTATAGGCAATTTCGCACTCTTTGGCATTGACCGCATCTTCGCCGAAGTATTTAACAATTTCAATCGGCGTCACAATGGCTTCAGCAATAAACACGACACCGGGGGCGGTAACCTGGCAACAGTCTTTAAACAGTTGCAGCAGCTTGTGGGCTTCCGCTTCATTCTGGCTGGTACCGCCTATTTTTTTCCACAAAAAGGCCACCGCATCCAGCCGAATGATATCCGCTCCCTGATTGGCCCAGAATAACAGGATGTCCAGCATTTCAATAAAAACAGTCGGATTACTGTAGTTCAGATCCCACTGATAGTGGTTGAAAACCGTCATCACCCATTTCTGCATGGATTCATCCCAGGTAAAATTGCCTGGTGCCTGCTCCGGGAAAATCTCGGGCAGGGTCTCTTCAAACATATCCGGA
>JAHJRI010000301.1 GCA_018830885.1 bacterium
CGAGGGTGCACAACGGTATTCGAAGGAGAAAATAGAGGGGTAGAAAGCTCCCTGGAAAAAGGAAACAAAATGCGATATATGCAGTTGAACGTCTTCGATTCTCTCTGGGGAGTCTTTTTCCGGTCAGTGCGCTGATTCTTATTGACCTTGCAGGGCCGTCAACGCTTTTTTTATTTCTGATTGGATTTTTTCCTGATCATTCTCCCGGGGATCAGCGGCATTTCTTAAATAACCGATGATTTCCTCAACTCGTTCCAGGGATATCACAAAAAAGCAGCCTTGGGATTGAAACGGTTCCATGGCGTTTCTGGAGGCCAGTTTTTTTGAATCGGCGATCCCAGCAATGCTGTTGATATATTCTTCTACCTTATCCTTGATTCTTACAGGGACCTGTATAAAGGCCACAGAAGGATCAAATTCGGAACCGGGATGATTGATTTTTATCTGCTGCTCATCCTGCTGCGCTTCAGGTTTCATCGTTTGTCCACAAAAAATAAATATTTTGAAGGATTGAATCCATATGGAGTTCAGGTTTCTACAACGAGTTTATCCAACGCCCTGTTCTGCCAAAGGTCATAAACAGCCAGGAAAGTTGTCTCTTCAAACTTTTCACTGGGGAATATATTGAAGTACTTCCGATATTTCTTCTTTGGTACTGCTGGAAGCATCGCTGAGATCTTTTCAAACATTGATTTTTCGAGCTTGCTTTTTTCCATGGCAAGCTGAAGATAGCGAACGTGAAAGTTGAACCAGTCATCTTCCCTGGGGCCCTGACGGTCTCCAAAAGGAAAAGCAAAAAAATGATTCATGGAAATCAGTTTTGCCGTAGCATCCAGTCCATATGGGATGATATCCTTTTTGTAAAACTCCTCGTCGAATGCAGTTTCTGTCTTTTTTGTTGATGCATCTGAGGCGTCTGCCAGAATCAGGCCGATCTGATCGACTACCTGAATGCGTTCCTGAACACTGTCGATATCCAGTTTATCCATTTTTCCGTGAATTCTGATTTTGAAATCACGAAACTGGTTCTGACTTAATGCTCCTTCCCTGGACAGGTTAGCCAGAATCTCATCCGTCGACACCTTGAACTCTGCGATGGTCTGTTTTCTTATGGCTGCGGGAATTTCAATGACAATCGATTGTGCCGCATCTGCAAACTTTGCCAGATAACTTGATACTTGATCATATGTCAGTGCGCCATCCTTTCGAACTCTTTCATACAGTTTGTGCAAATATTCCTTCAGAAAGCCGGGGATCTGATCCTGAGTCAGTGCATTGCTGTATAGCTGGCTGGGACCTTTGTTTCCAAAACCCCGGGACTTGCTCAGGTCTGCTTCATCCGATGCATTTGTAAGCGTAATCCCGATCTCCTGAATCAATTCAGAACGTTTTTCAACATCAGGGGTTTTAAGTTGAATGGTGAGTTGTTGAATTTCATCTCTGTAGCGATTGACGGCGTTATCAGACAGGGTCCCGTTTCTGGAAAAACCCTTCAGAATGTCGTCGGTCGATACCTTGAAATTTTCAATCTCTGCCAGCTGTTGATCCACCGGCATTTCCAGCATCAGTGGTTGAGCTGCTTCGGAGAATTTCGAGAGATAATCGGCAACCATATTCTGGGTCAGGGCCCCATCTTTTTTAACACGCTTGTATAAATCATTCAGGCGGCGTTCAAGAAACTGGCTGACTTGGTCGTGCGTCAATGCAGGCTGCTGGAGTTTCTTGGCTTTGGACTGCTTGATCTTTATCTGGTATCTTTTTTGAGATTGGTTGGATGCACTGGCCACTTCCATTCCGATCTGTTCCATGATGGCTGTTTGACTGTTGAGATCCGAAGACATCAACTCCCGGTTTTTTTCCGAAACCTTCAGTTGGAATGCTTTGATCTCTTCGGCTGTCAGATGACCTCGATCGGCGATATCCTTGAGCATTTGCTCGGTTGATATCTGGAACTCCTTGATGGCCTGGTTTCGTGCGTCTCCGATGGGTAACGCCAGAAGTGGCTGGGAGATGGAGGCAAACTGGGTTAAATGATCAGAGGCGGCGTTAATTGTCAGTACTCCGTGTGTCTTGGCCTGCTGATACATCTTTTTGAACTTATCCTGCATGAGATGATTGGCCTGTTCATAGGTCAGGCTGACCCGCGCCTCTTTTTCCTTGAGCAGTTTTTTGGCCTTCAGTTTCCGAAGACTTTCAGCGGTTTGAATAACCGTTCCCATCTCCGATGCGTTGGATGATTGCAGATTGGCCCTTTTTTGTGTTTGAGAAAGCTTGTCTACAAAATATTGAACCAGTTCCACCAGTTCTTTATCGCTTTTATTTTCCTCTGCCTTGATGTACTTATTTAATTGATATAATTTTTGATTCTGACTTTTCAGAGTCTGGGAAAGTAGATAGACAAGATTGGATCTCCCCTTGCAGCGGTTTGTTGTCCTCAGCAGCAACGCCAATCTTGGCACAGAGAGAAGATTGTAATCGTTGAGTTGCTGCATATGGTTCATGCGCACATCCGGAGCGGTATATCGGCTTCGCGCATCTTTGAAGATCGGGTTATACTGTCTTAAACTGTCAAACAAGTGATTTCTCAACACCGGATGGCGCTGGGACGGGGAGTCCATCTTGATGATATGATACAGTTCACTATTGAGTTTACGGCTGTCTGAGTAATTATTCCAGAATTTTATTTCCTGATATTTGAGTGTTGCGAAGAGGTTACTGAAGATCATGTCGATGTGTTTTGCGGTTTCATCGCTTTTGGCACTGCAGATCAACTCAAAATAGTATTTCAAAAATATCTGCAACAATCCCTGAAAACCAAAAATCATGACGATCAACTCATGAATATCTTTTGTGATCACCAGGTTTTTGTATTTTTTTCGAATCAATGAAAAATCAGTAAAGATGATCTTTGGAATATAGGTCGCATCTGTATTGAGATCGGATACTTTGCGGTTCAGTTCCTCTTGACTGTCGTCTAAGTCAATGCTATCGATGAACAGCCGTATATGTGCGTCCTGGTCCGGGCGTCTGGTGATGGAAGAAGCAATTCCGGCAATCTGGAGTAGTTTTGCACTTTTAAAATGCTCCGGTTCACGGTAGAGGTCGTTACTGATGAGAAAAAATGCAGCCGGAAAGATATCAAAAATCGCCTGAAGATGGGCGCTGATATCCGTGCTGCTGTCCATTACTGCACTGATAACAGGCACTGCTGCATATTTCTGGATGGTCTGTTGCAGGATCTCTGTCAGGTCATTTTTTATTGTCTCACTCATACTGGCAAATAACTGTTCCGTATAATAAACCGAAAGCTGGTTGTTGCTCAGTTGCGCATTGAGAGCATTGAGAGCTGGTGTCATATTAACATTCAAACGATTACGGTCAAATATGCAGGATTCGGATGTCCGGGTACGAGCGTTTACGCCACTCCGACTTTTTTGCCGGTGGATCATCGCCATTTCCGACATGATTTCGTAAAACTCTGGTCAAGTCCCTTCTTCTAGCAATACAATGGTTTTCTCCATGAGTCAATCACCCTGTGGATATCCTGGCGCTGGATGCTGTGGGGCTTATCCACATTATCGGTATCTAATTGAAATAGTTTTGTTATTCATCGGTTGGCGAAGTATGGCAGGATGTTCCATGTGCGGTCACTCATTTACGGAATCTCTTCAGAAAAAGGAAAGCAATTTCAAAATCCATCTGGCTGCCTGATACCAGGCGGCAGAGAGAATAAACCAATAGTATTGATAAAAAAGCTATTTTGCATCATTTATGCTAATCGGTTAAATATTTTAGGGTTCAAATAGACAAACCATTGTTAATTAGTTTAGAGATGTAATAGAATGCACAGGCTCTGCCGGTTTTTTGAACGGCAGTTCTGCTCTGTGATTTGAACAAGAGGGATCTGTTTTAATATCATCATAAATATCAATGGTAAATCGGGAGATAAAACTCGGCAAGCAGAAATACGGCTTGGTGCGAAGATTTATTCCGATTCAACAGCATTATTGGCGAAACAGCATAGCGACCCATGACACCTGAACAGATTGCCAAAATATCAGAAATTTTCAGTGATCCAGACCCGGTTGTCGTTGCAGAAAAATTGAACCAGCTGAGCCGGCAGGAAAAGGCGGATTTTGCAAAGTCAAGTTTTGAACTCACTGGAAAAGTCTTCAGTTCATTGCTGGAACCGACGATAAAAACAACATTCTATAAAATATTCCAAAGCATTGGGCGGATGTTTTTTTTCCGTTTCCCCTATGTCAATGAGAAGCTTCGCAATGAAAGAACGGTATGGCAGGAGAAGATCGATAAACTGAAGGAGGTTCTTATTTTTACCAACACCTCAGATTTCGACCTGCTGACGATCACGGAAAACATTATCGAAAAAGATCTGAAAGCCGAAGAGCCTTTTATGGCACAATTTGAGGAGGTCAAAGGTGTTTTTTTCGTTAAGGAGCCTGTAAAAGTCTTCGAACACAACAGCAAAATCGCATCTGTGATCCGAAATGGGATTTTTGGTGATGGTCCCTGTATCACAGGAGAGATTGAGTCTTCTATAACCGCTATTCCGACAAGCGACTGCAAGGCTCTTTTTATTCCCCGGGAGAAATTCGTCGAGCTGGTCAGGAATGTGCCGGGCATGCAGGAGAAAATATTCCAGGACGTTGTCGAGCGGTCCAGGCTGGGCAGTGTTCGAGCCGAGGAGCAACGGCGCTTGATTCAGGAAATCCTTGATAATATTGGACAGGGATCATTTTCCATCGATAAGGCGGGAGAAATAGGAGAAAACTACACAAAAATTGCAGCTGAATATCTGGGGGTTGAATCGCTGGCAGGCGCCCCATTTGCAGACCTGGCGTTCAGAAAGGACCGAAAAGTACTAAGAAATTACTACCGGGCGCTGCATATGCTGTTCAGTGGGAATCAGTTTGATAATGCCATGGTGCTGGATCTGCTGCCAAAAGAGATCACGATTAATCAGCGTATTTTAAAGCTTCACTATTCCTTTCTGCAGGATGGCGGCGGGCATGTGGTATCTGTATTTGTGAGAATGGAGGATTTGACCCTTGAACGCGAGCTGGCTGCAAAAGAGGCGGCGGAGAGAACCATTCTCAGTAAAATGCAACAGAATATCGGTGGGTTTATGGATATGCTCAATGATGCACAGAACTTGTTCAAACTGATCGAAGGCTTTGCGGATCAGTACTGGGACAAACAGGAGCAGCCACCGCAGGAGTACGTCAGAGAGGTTATGAGAACGCTGCATGGCTCCAAGGGGTTGAGCGGCCAGTTTGAGTTGAACAAACTGAAGAACGTGATTCACGCCCTGGAGGATTGGTTTCTCAGAATCGACAATGAAGGCCTTTCTGCTTATTATGACGAATTTATTGATCTATTTCAGGAGTTTGAAGGGGAATTTCAATTTGCCATGTCTTTCAAGGAAAACCTGGGTGAGGGGATTATCAAGATTCTGGACGGTGTTTCGTTTACCAAAGATGAGTTTGTTGAATTAACAGAGGCGATAAAAACCAGCGATCTGAAAACAGCGACGACGCTGATTCTCAGCCGGAATAATGTTTCGGCCAATCGCATCATCAGCAACTGGAAAAAAGACACGGAACGTCTGGCGGAAAAGCTGGGCAAAAAGGTTGATTTTCAGGTGGAAATTGAGGAGGGGTTGACTGTATCCAGAGAGATGGCGAAAACCCTGAATATCAGTCTTGGGCATTTGTACCGAAACTGTGTGGATCACGGCGTGGAGACACCTGAACAACGGAATGCGGCTGGAAAGGATGAAACCGGACGGATTTATGTGAAAATCTCCAGGGATAATGATGTCCTCAATATAACCATTGGTGATGATGGTGCCGGACTTGACGAAGAGAAGATTATTCAGATAGCCCGCAAAAAAAACGATCTGGATCAGGATCTGATCAGCGATTTTATCGACCGGGGGGAATACTGGCGCATCCTTTTCATGGCGGGTTTTTCATCTGCTGAGAATGTAACGGACGTATCGGGAAGAGGTGTCGGTATGGATGCGGTGATGAACACCCTGAATCATATGAACGGATCTATTTTTCTGGAGACCACCCTGGGAGCAGGCACTGTTTTCAAGATCGATATTCCAATGGTGCTGAGCTAGAATCTGGGGATATATAAAAGTTGGGATGATGACATCCTAAGATACGGATATACTGGTAAAGACGTCGAGGGCATGATCGCCGAAAACATCCTGGCTGTCAATATCTCGGACGATCTTGATGTCCTTTTCGACACTTAGATCGATAATATCATGGTGCGCCATATCCTCCCCCTGACTGTTACGGATCACAGCAACCAGAGGGCTCTCCAGATCCTTTCCGGGATTGGGAACACTCATCACAAAGCCGAGGCTGTCATCGTTCAGCTCTACAAGAGATCCCTTTGGGTAGATCCCCATTACCTGTAAAAACTGCTCCCAGACTTTCAGATCATATTCCACTCCGGCCAGCGCATTGAGGTAGCGCATGGTTGATGGGGGAGACCACGATTTTTTGTAATTTCTTTTTCCTACCAGTGCCTGATATATGTCAACGATGGAAAGTAGCCGGGTTTCGAACAGGACATCCTTAAAGTCAACACCGGCAGGATAACTTGACAGCATAGCCGTATCCTGTTTGACATGGTGGTAATGGGTCATGTCGATAATGGAATTGGGCATATTCATTCTTGCCAGCATCTCTGCCCCAAAAACAGGATGGGATCTCAGAATCTGTGTCGCGCGGCTGTTTTTGTCAAAGTGCTCGGTACTATCAATAATACTTTTGGGGATCTTGGCTTTCCCCAGATCATGCAATAAGGCGCCTAAGATAGCATCATACTGGTTCTGGAAAGCGCTGCGGGTTCCTTTTCTTTCAAGGATCTTAAAATAGGTAGCCTGAAATATTGCGCCCACATCGACACAGTGGGCATAAATTTGATCACTCTGCCTCAGTCCGGTCAGGGCTGTCATTGCATCTTCCGAAGCACTCTGAATGATTTGTTTGGCAAATTGTTGGATCTCACTAATATTGATTTTGCCCTTGCGGATCTGATCCATGGTGTTTTCAATGGAAGCCGCCGTTTTATTCCTGACCTCATGGCTTTCGCGGACTTTCCGGATGAGTGTATTGACAATCTCAATTTTTTCTTGTTTTTTCTCCTGGATAATCGATGGACTTTTGCGAGGCTTATTCGAAGTCTGCTCGACCAGTTTGATGAGTTCCTTCAAATCTCTTCTGGACTCATCGGCAATCTCCATCCCCACCTTGATCTGAAAGCCAATCATCCCTCTTTTTTGGAGCTCTTTGATAAACGGTTTGTTGACGGTGATGAGTTTCTTCAGTTCAGGGGGAAAGCTGTGAATTCGGAGGAGGTCGTCCCCGGGACTCACGTATTGGATGGGAATATCCTGTTTGATGCCATTTCGATTGATAATAGCCCTGGTATTTCTGAAATTATGCCGGATGAAATCGCTGGTAACCTTGTCCATGGGTCGGTATCTGGACGTAAAACTGGTGTAAGCGGTGATAACCATCCCCTGTTTCAGATCACCTATACTGATTTCTCTGTTCTTTTTTTTGGGGGCTACCATTGAGAAATATGGGTCGAAAAGCTCAAATTGAATACTTGCTTGCAAATAGGCTGCTTAGAAAAAGAGCTGCGTTTGGTGAACAAAGATTCCATTTTTAACCAGATCCTGAACTGATTGATCCAAAGGGTATTTTCATAAAGCAACATGTTCTGCCATGCAAAACAAAGCATGAGGATAGCTTTTGGTAATCATGCTTCTCCGGTAAAAACCTATTCATACCAGAACGCTGTCCGTTTTTTACGTACTATTCTCATATCGTATATAGTAGCGATATTCTCCCGGAGATTATTTTATCCACTTCATGATCAAGCTGTAAAACGATAATATTGATTAAATAGAATAAAGTAAACTATCTAAAATGAATGAAACCAAATTGGGGGTTTGATTTTTTTTGTATTAGGGTCGAATTGTCTGTCCATATTGTGTTTGCTTGCACCAAAGCAGGACCCCTTGCTATTCAGCACTTCCATAGACGTCAGCGAGCACTGAGGCGATGAGTCGGTTGAACTGTTTTTGGTCACCTTCAAAAATTGCCGCCTCGATTTTTTTTAACACGGGGGGATATGGGGATTCATATCCTTCGCAGGTTCCCTCCATTTTCCGTATGATTCGCCGGAGAGTGCCACCCATGAATATGGGGACTGCGACAAGGTCCTGGAAATCAAGTTGTATTTTGTCTCTTAACTGCTGTGGCATTTGCCTGAGATCCCTGGCCGGATCGCCCGAACGACTGACCACTTGGGATTTTGGAATAGGGATTCCTGACAGGGGGACCTGAATCGTCAGGTCTGCAATGTGGTTTCTGGCTTTTGCATGCAATTCCCCCTGCAGGAGAGAGATATCCTTTCGAATTGGCTCCAGGTCCATGGTATCAAAAAATAATCTCTCTGATGGTATTCTTTCCCATGACGACGATAGTGACGCCATATCCTTTTGCCCACTGTTTTGTTGGACAACCCGCGGCTGTTTTGTATAGATATTCTTGTTCTTTGTTTGGGACTGTTCCCGGGTGATAATAAATCGAATACTTTTTGCTGTTGATGTGATTTTGAAATCAACAGCATCATTGGGAAGAGACAACTGAATGGTTCTGCTGATAAGGTTCATCAGCGCTCGATTGAGCAATGTTCGATCTGTAACTACCATCCTGGGCAGGGATTCGGGAAATCTGAGATGGAAGTGGATGGATTTCTGCTCTGCAAATTCCTTATTGCTCTGGTATATTCCCAGGATCAGGAGCCTAAGATTCAGATTTTCGAAGTAAACGGCGTGTTTTGTGCGGTTTGGGTCTGAGAATATGAACGCATTTCCAAGGAGTTCAGATAGATCCCGGGTGGATTGTTGAATGTGCGCCAGGCAGGCATGTGTCGATTCATTCAGGGCTTCAATGGGTTCTCTGTGCTGAAGATGTTTACTGAATCCGATCACACTATCGAGCTTACATCGAATGGTGTTGCTGATGGTTGACAGGTACCGGGTTCTGGTATCATCGGCATATTCGATCTCTTTCTCAAATTGGTGAACTCTGCGCATATATTTTGCGATTTTTTCACCCAGCAGGTGAAAATAACGCACATTCTGAAATGATATTTCAGCCTGAGCACATAAAATCGAAATGATTGAAGCGATTTCCTCGGTGAAGGGTTCTTGATAGCCCTCATTTTCCAGGTAGATGATCGCAATCAATTTTTTTTCAGAGACTATCGGATGAGCCAGCACTCTTTTTAACGAGTCAGAGGAGGCAGACACACTGGCGGAACCAGAAATTAGTGATTCGAAAGCGTTGTCGAAAAACACCTTTCCACTGCTGATGACCTGCTGGATGACCGTCATCGGTATGTCATGCTGTTCAAGAGCGGATATGGGTGTTTTGGAAAAGGATTGAAAATAGACTCTTTTATCCGGTTTTTTAATGGCCAGCGCCTGAATCTGCGGTTCTCCCTCTTCCAGGGATAAGAGCGTCCCTTTTTGAGATCCGGAACAGACAATAGCGCACTCAAGAAATACTGTCACAAGATCCGGAAACCGGATGCAACGGGATATTTCCTGCGTTGCTGGAATAACTTTAAAATAGCCTGTTCTTGAATCCAGATCTAAACGACGGCAGGAAGTAGGTCTGATGTTAGTAGTTGCCATCTGTTCTTGCTTATTTGATAATCGTTGAAACGAATTAACCAGCCGGTTTATTCAGATACCGGTCTATCATCTGCAGGTTGTTATTAATCCCTATACACTGAGTTGGCTGGATAACTGTTTCATCAAATTAATGACAGATATGAGAAATAACCTTTTTTCAGCGGGACAGGTTTTTAAGGTTAATAAACCAAATGCATGTGATTGACAGGAGGATTTTACTCATAACAGGAGTCGCTCCTGTGTCAGTGCGATTGCACATGTAAAAGTCTTCAGGGTGCCTAATATGGCTAATATACAAATACTGCGATTACTGTGCCATTCAAAAAATGATTAATATATCAATTAGATAAGCATATCCGCACAGATAATGGAGCCTGGATCGGGAGGGTGGTTATCGAAATTAATCGAAAAATATCCGGGTATTCTACCAGCTGATCGAAATTGGTTGCAATACGGTGAAAATCCCCCGGTATCTAATGAAAAAAAAGTGATTTTAGTCGGAAAGATGAGACTGCTTTCCAGGGCGACCAACAAATAGTGGCAGGACAGAGAAGCGATACTGAAACCCCCTAATTGGAGAAATATTTTGAAATTACAGACTTGTGTGGAACCACGAGGTCATTTTCGGTGGGGCCTGCATCAACCACAGTTTCATGTAGTCAACCTTCGTAAAGAGGATGGCATCGGTTCTCTGGGGTCTATGCCGGGGGAGAATCCGGTTTTGAACCAGGCAAATTTTCCACCGGGAGCGGTCCATGAATCGAAGGCGGATTGGATCTATGAAATCCCCAACGCGTTTCCTTTTCGTGGGACGACCTATATCTGCAAGAACTGGGCAGATGCAAAGGTTACAAATCCTGCAGCTATCCATCTCCCGGAGCGTCCCGCCGTTTCATTCAGGCAGACAATGGGCCAGTGGTTTTCTGACATGACGGGGTCAAAGGACGATATGCAGCACATGATCCATTCACTGCCGGATCCGTTGCGGATCGCATTGGCGTCATCTTCTTCGGATCCTGACGACCTGGTTTGTCTGGCAACGTTTTGTTGTGAATTTGACTATGATATAACAGGCCGTCAGCCGGTCGGCCTCAAATTCCGAAGGAACAGTCGTGGCACTATTGCTGCCTGTATTAAGGATCATGATCTTTTTGAAACCCTGGTCAATAATCAGTTTCTGCCCGATGTATTCAAGGAAGTAATGGTTTTAAGACCGGGTGTGCAGGGAAAAAGCGAGATCGTCGGTGACTGGTGGAGCAGGCAAGATGGATCACATGTGTTTGAGTATCTGAGGCGAAACAGTTATATCCCCTGGGGGCACTACGCGGCTAATATGGCGAATGATGCAGTAAGGTATCGCGTTTCTGATTTAAGTCTGTCGGATATCACTGGATTGCGTCATCTGTATTACCAGAGAACCTATGCCAGGCTGGCGCAACAGGCGGGTATGAAAATTCCGGCTGAGAGAAGGGCTTTATCGGTGCTGGAACTGGAAACACTGCGGGAGAAGATCCTCGGGCAGATATCCGGGAAGGGGGGGGGTGAAGCGCTCAAATTCAATCGAACCCTGTGGGGCTGGAACTTTGGATTTGATTTTGCCCCAAGTCACTATCGCCTGCACGCCTCCCACCAACAGATTCATCAGCAGTTTTCGCTGATACCCGCAGTCGTTTCGGCTCAAACCGGTGATTCAGCGGCAGAGCAATCTGGGTCAACCCTGTCTGCCTATGGCTGTGGGGATTTGATTGCTGATTTTATCCGTCACTATCGAGCCGAGACAGGGTGCTTCTTTTTTGAAAGCTATATTCGGGCGATTCGATCAAACCGGAGAATGGATGAAAAAGACGGTTCCGCCAGCCTGATCATTCATGAAGACAGTGAAGTCATGCTGTTTGTTCCGAAGGCACAGACGTCCCAGTGGGAAATTC
>JAHJRI010000302.1 GCA_018830885.1 bacterium
CATACGGACTATATTTGCCACAATAAGAAAAGGAGAATAAATCTCGTTGGAAGCAAGGGCACTCTTAAATGCGATTTTATTAATAAGTATATAAAAATGCAAAATAACAGCGGCGAAATATCATTGATTGAAGATGCGCAATTGTTTGATGTTGATGAATCGTACAAGAGTGAGCTGAATCATTTTATCGAATGTATTGAGAAAGATACAACATCTCAAATCACGTTGGATGACGGCATTGAAGTGCTGAAGTTAATAGAGGGCGACCATGTATAAAGACCAGGTCGTCGTGTGTGTGATTCCCGCAAGGGGGGGGTCTAAAGGACTTCCAGGTAAGAATATCAAGATGTTTTGCGGGAAGCCTCTCATCGCCCACACGATTGAACAGGCAAGACAATCAAAATACATCGACCGCGTTATAGTCTCAACGGAGGCTGAAGAGATCGCTAAAATATCATTGGAACATGGCGCAGAAGTGCCTTTTATAAGGCCGATGGAACTTGCAGAAAACAACGTTGCCACCATTGATGTCCTGCTGCATGCGATCAACTGGGTCGAAAACAGAGACCAATACCTCTTTGATATCCTCGTACTGCTACACGTGACGACACCTTTGAGAAGCGTCGAAGACATCGATAATAGTATTGCTTGCCTTGTGGATGAAAAAGCGGATAATGTTTTTTCCGTGACAGAATCACACCGAAATCCTTACTTCAATATGGTTGAAGAAGGTTCAGACGGTTTTGTAAGGCTTGTGAAGGAAGGGTGTTTTTCAACGAGACAGGCTGCCCCGAAAGTCTATGATATGAACGCCTCGATTTATGTTTGGTGGAAAAACGTTCTGAAAGAGGGGAAAAAAATATTTTTAAAGAAGACGAAGGCATACGTTATGCCAAAGGAACGATCAATAGATATTGATGATGATCTTGATTTCAAGATTGCCGAGTTTCTAAGGATGAATAGTTAAAAATGGGTAGTGTTTTAATGGCTCAAACTTTTATACAGGAAGGTGAAAAAATTATGAGTAAAGCCGTGCAATATTGTACAAGGTGTCTGACACCATCCACTAGACCAAGAGTAGTTTTTAATGAAGAGTCTGTGTGTAACGCCTGCCAATGGGCGGAGAAGAAAAAATCGATTGATTGGGCGCAAAAATGGAACAAATTGGAAAAATTGTGTGATGAATTCAGGCGAAAAGACGACTTTGATGTGATTGTTCCCTGTAGTGGGGGAAAGGACGGTTCGTATGTTGCCTGGAGGATGAAACACGATCTCGGCATGCATCCCCTTTGCATTACTGTTTCTCCTCCGCTCCAAACAGAGATTGGAAGACGCAACCTTGACAATTTCCGTAACAGTGGATTCGATCTGATTGAAATTAGGCCTAATCCCGAAATATATCGCCGTTTGTGTAAGCGAATGTTTGTCGAACAGGCCCGTGCCAAGTTCCCTTTTGTCATAGCCATCAGTACTGCCGTTGCCCACGTAGCATTAAAATTTGACATTCCATTTATCATTTACGGTGAGGAAGGTGAAACCGAATATGGTGGTTCTGACAAATACGTTGATCAGATGTTTATGGATTCTGAAAGTATGGTGAAGGTTTTTCATGAAGGAAATTTGCTTAGTGAATATCTGGATGAATATTCCAAGGCAGATCTGAAATGGTGGCTGCTGCCTGAGGAAGATAATTTGAAAAAGCTGAGAATAACATGGTGGTCTAAATGGGAATCATGGGATGACCAGTTACACCGTGACCTTGCTATCGAAAAGTGCGGGTTGCAAACCAGCAGTGGTGAGATAGGCACATTTACAGATTATGCTCAGCTTGACGATATCTTGCAGGATTTGCATATGTATGAATGTTTCATAAAATTCGGTTATGGTCGAGCAACAGCAGATTGTAACCTTGGTATTAAAGGCGGGAGGATGTCGCGTGAAGAGGCCGTTGAGATAGTTAAGGAAAAAGACGGCGCTTTTCCCGAAAACTATCTTGGAAATTACCTTGAATACTTCGATATGAATGAGGAAGAGTTTTGGAGAGTTATAGATTCGTTTGCAAACATTGATATTCTGGAAAAGGTGGATGGGCGGTGGCGCCTAAGACCCGCGGTAATTAACGCGTTGGAAAAAGGGAATTGATTGATCGTGATCTTATCGTTAGCCACGGCAGCATTGGGAAGCGCCACCTGCGCTTGCGGCGAAAGCACCGCCCGAATGCGAACACTCAGGTGTTACGTCATTAGGCGTGCGCCGATGTCCCCGAATACGTGAACGGGTGCCTGGATAGTATGGAGCATGCGCGCGCCTTTGTACCTCGCCGAAAGTATGATGAATAAAAGGAATTATGTTGGTTTCGTTCCCTCGATTGATTATATCTTTGCGGAAACCATTCGGGATATTAATTTTTTAATCCTACTTCGCCCGAAATACTATATTTGGCTACCCTTTTTTACATAAGGAGTAATGTACAATGTCCACTTCCGACAAGCTAATTGATCTAAAAAATGTTTTATATGTTGATCGAATCTATAGCACATTGCAGGTGCTTCGTTCTAGAGACGAAACTGAGTGGAGGAGGCAGGTAGATCTCAGGACTGCGGAATTGAGATTATTTTCTCAAAATGGTGAAGACGGAGTGCTTGATGCTATTTTAAGGGCTCTAGGCGACACACCACGATTCTTTGTGGAGTTTGGTGTAGGTGATGGATGGTCTTGCAACTGTCGCCTGCTTGCAGAAGTTGCTGATTGGGAGGGTCTCTTTATAGAGACTGATGAGCATGATTACCAATTACTTGCCGAGCGTTATCGTTATTCACATAATGTTGCCTGTGTCAAGGCTGCTGTTACA
>JAHJRI010000303.1 GCA_018830885.1 bacterium
AAATCCGCAAGCTGATCGTGCAGTTCAATTGTTGTGTAACCGTTTGAACGAAACGGAGACGATCTATCCGGGGACAAATTTTAAGCTGAACTTCGAATTGGTATCAAATTAAAGTCCCCCAATTCAGGAGTTCTGAACTTCTTTATACTTGCTTAAAAAATTACTTTAATCGCACTTTAATCGCAATTCATTTTTAGTCTTTCAATTTCTCTTTTCGCATTTCCAAAACCATTTGTTTTTGCTTGAGTCATCCAATTAATTGCTTTTTTACAATCCTTCTGAACACCCACTCCTTTTTCATACATTTGACTAATCGTCACTTGAGCGGATAAATAATTATGTTTTGCTGAATCAAGGAAATATTTTGCTGCTTTTTTGTAGTCTTTTTGGACCCCCAAACCATTAAAATAAATGTGGCCAAAATTATATAGACAATATGGATTATCATACTCGATTGACTTCTTAAACCAGTATATTGCTTGCTGATAGTCAATTTTTCTTCCATAACCCTCCAAATACATTACACCTAAATTGCATTGTGCTGTTGAATGATTTTGCCTTGCCGCGAGTTTAAACCAGTTAAAGGCTTTCTGATAATTCTTATTTATGTGATATCCATTTAAATAAAATGTGCCTAATTCTGTTTGAGCACTAGCAAATCCTTGCTCAGCAGCTTTTTTATACCATATTCCCGCCTTTTTTCCATTTTGTATCAATTCAATTCTGTTTTGATACATTGATCCAAGATATGCCTGGGCCCATGCACTTCCCTTTGAAGCATAAACAACAATATCTAAAAAACTATCAGAGAACATATCAATTGCTAATTGGGGGTTCTCGTCTACTCCTTCGCCATTAGCATATAAAATAGCAAGATTAAATTTTCCAAATGGATTGCCCTGTATTTTTGACAATTTAGCCCATTTGTAAGCTTCTAAAAAGTTCTGCTTAACACCTATTCCAATACGATAATTGTGTGCAAGAAGGGCCTCTGCATAAGCATCACCGCTTTCTGCTTTGGCTTTGATCTCATCGAAGCTCTGTTTCCAAAGCGGAATGGTCTGTTTTTCACTTGAATTGCTTGGTGGTGAATCCGGTTGGATTGTTGGTGTGATGGCTGCGGGGCAGTTGTTTCCGATTGCATTGACTGATAAACAGATCAGAAAAATAAGACTGAATTTATGCCTGATAAAAGATGCCAGGGTTTTTTTCAGCTTGGCTTTCATTTTATTTTTCCGAGCACGGTTTTATTGAAACATCTGATTTGCCCGTTCTCTTTCAAATATCTGGTCAGCTTATGTGTGAATCTTGTTCCTAAGAAACGGGACCGATTTTGATATCTTCATTGACTGTTTTTCATTTCCGGAAAAAAATTTCACTCATGAAATTTAGGATTCCTGTTATCTCTATCATATGACGGTTGCCAGTTCAAGGAGTTTCAACTATGCGCTTAAGCGCTCAATTGATAGGAGCTGAAGAGATATCAAAATCCAGGGGAAGTATTGGAAAATTTCAGTTTGGAAATTTCAATTTTGAAAACGGTGATTTGGATTTAAGGTCTGTGTGTTGACATGACCTGCGGGTCAGTTTCCCTGACTTTTTGTCAGATGGTTTTTCAGACAAGATGGTGGGGACTCTCAGTTTGCGGGGGGTTTCTTTTCGCTTTTGTCATCCCGCAGGTGTTTGAGCCGGGTTTCGGGCTCGCGGTAGCGGCCCCATGCGGGTAGGTGGGTGAAGGTGGTGAGGGTGAAGCACTGGTTGATGAACGGAATTCTCAGGAGGCGGCTGAAAACCATATAAGAGAGGGTCAGGACCAGGTAGAAACCGGCCAGTTCGATGATCCGGTACATCCAGGTGCCGACCAGGGTTTCAACCCCGGGAAACCAGGTGCTCAGTTTTGACAGCAGCCAGGCAGCGGCCGGCCAGGATAGAATCAGCCCGAGGAGAACGCCCCAGGAGTGGCCTGCTTCAATGGCGTTCTGTGGACAGAAGGCCGCGCATTTCATGCAGCTTTCGCAGTTGTAACGCCAGAAGGGCCACTGGCGGTCATTCTTCCCCTGCATGCGGATGGCCCCCACCGGTCAGTTGGTGGCGCAGATCCCGCAGCCGACACAATCCCGGTTGGCGAAAATGAGCCGGGCCAGGAAGAAGCCTCCCTTCAGGAGGTAGAGGAACGAACTAGGCCGGCAATTACCTTTTCCAGGATCTGCAGACCCTCGGCGGCCTCTTCCCGGGTGATATTCAGGGCCGGGAAGAGCCGGATCACCTTTTCCTGGGTGATGTTGACAAAGAGCCCCTGCTCCAGGCTGCGGCTGAGTACCGCACTGGCGTCCGACGCCTGGTGGAACTCGATGGCGATCAGCAGTCCCCGGCCGCGGACGTCGGCAATCACACTCCCGTAGGTCTGCAGCCAGCGATGCAGCTCCTCGAAAACAGAACCGGAGATGGCGGCCACATGGTCGCTGATGCGGTTGTCGATCAGGTACTGGATCACGGCATGGGAGACCGCGGCGCCCAGTGGATTGCCACAGTATGTGCCGCCGTGATCGCCGATCTCGATTTTGCCCGCGATCTCCTCCGAAACCGCAAAGGCCCCGATGGGGAACCCGCCGCCGATCCCCTTGGCCATGGTCATGAAATCCACCTTGATGTCCAGGCCGTCGATGGCAAACATGGGTCCGGTCCTGCAGAACCCGGTCTGCACCTCGTCGATGATCAGGTAGGAACCGTTTTTCTCGCAGAGTGCGGAGACATTCTGCAGGTAATCCTCGGGGGAGAGGTTCACCCCCCCTTCACCCTGGATCGGTTCCAGGATCACGGCGGCCACATCCCCGTCCATGGCTGTCGCCAGGGCTTCCAGGTCGCCGTAGGGAACAAACCGGTAGTTGGGCATCAGCGGGTTGAACTTCTCCCGGTGCTTGGCCTGGCCCGTGGCCGATGCGGCGCTGATGGTCCGGCCGTGAAAGCTTTTGTGGGTCGAGATGATATCGGTCCGGCCGGAGACCTTGCGGGCCAGCTTGATGGCGGCATCGTTGGCCTCGGCCCCGCTGTTGGAAAAAAAGACCCGCTGCAGACGCCCGGGAAGAATCGTGGCGAGCAGATCCAGCAGTCTTGCCCGGGCCGGCGAATAGGTCAGACCGGAGCTGGGATTCTGGATGATCTTGCCCGCCTGTTCACAGAGGGCGTTTGTGATCACCGGACTGGCGTGCCCCAGGCAGGTGACCCCCCAGCCGGCGGTAAAATCCATGTAGCGGCGGTCCTGGTCATCCCAGACGTAGACCCCTGCGCCCCTTTCGATAACCACCGGGAGCTTTTTGAAAAAAGGAATGGCGTATTTTTCTTCAATCTCGATTGTGTTCATATGCGTATCCGCAAAATGGGTGATAAAACGGGAATTTTTTTCTATTCCGGTCGGGCCGGGTCCGGTTTCAGTCTTCCGACCTTCCGCAGACCCTGGTACAGGCTGGCAATATGGTGGGACTGGGCAAAGGCACCGGTGTCGATCATCTGGAACACATCTGCCAGGCTCACAAATTCGGATTCGATGTTTTCCGATGCCTCCTGGCGGGGCTCTGCCACCTTTCTGGTGTTGAACCCCACAAAACAGTGCACCCGGTTGGTCTGTCGCGCCGAGTTGGCATACACCGCGGTCACGGTTTCATAGTCATCGGCCACGCAACCGGTCTCTTCCAGCAGTTCCCGTTTGGCCGCTGCCAGGGGAGTGCCGTCGCTGCTGTCGATCATGCCGCAGGGCAGTTCGGTGGAGACCACGCCGCTGCCGTGGCGATACTGGCGAACCACCAGGATCCGTCCCGCGGCATCGAAGGCCAGTACGTGGGCCCAGTCCTTTTTTTCAAGGATATAGAAGGGATCGACCAGGATCCCCTGATCGGTGCGGCAGGTATCGGCCCGCAGGCTCAACCAGCGGTCCCGGACCAGGTACTGTGACCGCAGGATCTTCCAGGGTTTGATACTCATAAATGGTCGCTGTTGGGGAACTGTTTCTGCACCCCGCCCGGTTAAAAAAAGTATTTTTTTGAATCCCGTCTGATCGGCTCCGGTTTGTCCGTGTCGTCTCCGGTGCCCGGTTTCCGGGTGAACATCTCGAACAGATCCTGGTGATAGATCCACTGGGCGGGTTTGGCCTGGTTGACCATCTCATCCGCTGGAAACCAGGGCTTCTCTTTTTTCAACTGCTGCCGGGTTTCATCGAAGCGATCCTCGATCCTAATGGCAACGAGCCGGGTGCGCTCAACCACCTCCTCGGGTGTGAGCAGACCGAAAACAAAGCGCTCCGTCTTGAAATAGAGGGTCAGGTGACCCAGGTAGGCAATCCGGCCGGCCTGGAGATCCCATGTGCCATAAGCCTCCGCGTAGTCTATCCAGTATTTTTTCCAACGAATGCTGGACGTTCTCGCCAGT
Source organism: bacterium (assembly GCA_018830885.1). GTDB lineage: Bacteria > SAR324 > SAR324 > XYD2-FULL-50-16 > XYD2-FULL-50-16 > JAHJRI01. Next base: position 4,423 of record JAHJRI010000303.1, read on the forward strand.
GTCTCGGTGGAGAAGTGGTGCTGTTCAGTGGCGATATTGACCAGGCTGACACGCTCCGGGGGAAATTCGTAGATGGCAATATCCTCATACTCCCGCACATCCTTGTCAAACCGGATGAAACCGTGTTTTTCCCCCTTCGGTGTCAGAAACTGAAACTGGAATCGGGACAGGTAGTGCAGGGGCGTGTACAAGGTCGTCCCGTTGGGGTCCTCCAGGAGTTTGCGCAGTCGCACCGGATCCTTCAGGAGATCTGAACTGACAAGCTTTTTTTCCAGGGCATCGGTGGTATCGTTGTAAATCTCCTGAAAGGAGACCCCCATCACCAGCATTGCCTGATCCCTTGAAACAGCGGTCTCCTGGGAGACAACCGGATGAAACGTGCGAAACGAACACCCGCCGAGCACCAGCACGACAAACAGGAGCAGCCTGGGTAAAGAGACAAAAAGAGGTTTCATGGGTATTTCCTTGTTAAGTGATTGGGTTGAGACCGGCCGCCAGGCTGTCCCCGGTGACCACAGGACCCGCCATGTTCCGGTAGCGGGGGTGCTGCCTGTGAAACCGGATTGCCGTGTTTGCCGTCATCATCCCGATATTTCGCTTTTCCATCTCCGTATTATTAATGATTTCCCCGGGATTAATCAATGGATTTATGAGACATGTTCTATTCCAGCGCAGAAAGGCGATCAATTTCGGACACAAAAACGATCCTTCAGACTGTACCAAGCAGAAAATTTATTTTATGCTGGGGTTTCACACGATCCCAACCGGGGATCCCGATCGCCCATCCCACATCCGGAAGCCGGATGGTTGAGATCGGGAGACGGCTGCCGGAACCATTCCGGTCCGGGTAGACCAATCAACCAACAGCGGATGCGACCGGTCAACTGTCCGCCAGGGAGTCATGCATGAAAACGGGTTTCTTTCGATTCCAGCCAGTGCTGATCATGATCTTTGCGCTCACCAGCCTGTGTCATCCAGCGCTGTCGCGGGCTGAAAACGGCGGTGATCTGGTTCAGTTTTTTCACCCCTTTCCGATGCACGTCAACGGGGCCATCAGTGATGATCCTGCCATTGCTTCGGCGTCCAGCGAGATATTCGTTTCGCTGCTGGAAGTCGGGACCGGCAGGACCTTTCTGCCCTACCTGGCCAGCAGCTGGGAGGTTTCCGAGGACGGCAGAACCCGGACCTTTCACCTGCAGGAGGGAACGGTTTTCCACGATGGGCAGCCCGTTACCTCGAGCGACGTTGCCTTCTCCTACCAGACCTTCAGAAAATACCACCCCCTTGGGGAGCAGATGCTCCGCCGGGTGGAAAGTGTCGACACGCCCGATCCGGGAACATTCGTGATGCACCTGTCGCAACCCGATCCGGGCCTGCTGTTCGCCCTGGCCAGTCCCTTCATGCCGATTCTGCCCCGGCATGTGTATGGAGAGGACACCATTTTTGGAAATCCGGCAAACTTTATGGCCATTGGCTCAGGGCCGTTTCGGATGGCTGAATTTCATCCCGGTGAAGGATTTACACTGGAACGATTCGACCGGTTTCTCAGAGTCGGCAGACCCTGCCTGGACCGGATCATCGGCCGGAACGGCGCCAGCCCCGAGGCGGTGGAAAAGGCTTTTCGGGAGGGTCATGCGCACCTCGCCACCTTCCTGGAGGACCAGGAGACAATCCGCCGGCTGTCAGAAATCTATGATTTGACGGTCACTGTCACCGGATATGAGGCCCTGGGTGCGCTGAACTATCTCGAATTCAACCTGCGGAAAAAGCCCTTGCAGAACCTGATGGTGAGACAGGCGATCACCCATGCCATCGACCTGGAACGGATCAGCGCGACCCTCTACCAGGATTACGCACTGGCCCAGGCGGGACCGCTACCCTACAACAGTCGTTTTTACAACCACAATCTCTCCCTCCCCCACCCGGACCTGGAAAAAGCCAACCAACTGCTCGATGCAGCGGGTTTTCCCCGGGGGAAGGACACCGTGCGGTTCACCACCCGGCTGACATGGAAGCCCGACGCTGCCGGACTTCAAAAACAGCTGGCAGCCGAAATCCAGTCTCAGCTGGACCGGGTGGGGATCAGGGTCGAGCTGGACCCGCCCCCAAACGAGATCGAATGGGTGATCCAGGTCTCGAAATGGGAACATCACATGACCCTCGCCAGGGTGATCGAATGGGGCGATCCGTTGCTGACCCTGCAGCCCCTTTTCAGCTCGAGAAATGTACGGCACCGCATCGGGGCCAATACTGCCGGGTTTTACAGTGACCAGGCGGATGTGCTGCTGGAGGCGGCGTCCATCGAGACCGACCCCGGTACCCGGGCGGGACTTTATCAGCAGTTCCAGGATGTGATCGTTGAGGAACTGCCCCTCTTTTTTATGCACGAGACACCCTTTGTCACGGCGATTAACAGCAGACTGCAGAATTTTGCAACATCGGGGCGGGGGGTGATAGGTCCGCTGGACCGGGTCTGCTGGAGGGAGATCGTGAAAACGGAGGGTTCGGGACCGGATCTGCGAGACACCAGGACGGAGAATACGCCTTAAAAAACCGGGGGTCGGCAAGGGCTGGAATGGGAAGGGGCGTGAACCGGCGGAGAATTTCAGCCTTGTTTCTGAAAAGCGTCTCCCGAGCCCTTCATCAAAGGCTGAAATCTACCTGACAAGCTGCCAACCTGATGCAGAAACGAGTTGAGACCCATTCCGTCGCGTTGACCTTATATCGTGACAGATGTCTTTCTGATATAAAGTTTTTATACGGCGTCAGGGACTGGCTCTGAACGCTGTTTCAGTCATTTCCGCACCAGGGTCATCAAAAATCAGTGACTCTTGCTGATTTGAGAAGATCCTTAAGCACTTTCTGCTTCTGAAATAATGCTGCTTTATGGTAAGCGTCTATTTCGCAACGGCACTTTCTGTTTCTTCTTTTGATTCCTTCTGAACATTTTTTGCAGCAGGTCCTTTTTCGCCTTCCTCAATCTCGAAGGCAACGCGTTCGCCCTCATTCAGGGTTCTGAACCCCGGCATGGCGATCGCGGTGTGGTGTACGAAGATGTCCCCCCCTTCATCACGTTGAATGAAACCAAACCCTTTCTTATCATTAAACCACTTCACTGTTCCTGTCGGCATAATCTTTCCTTTCTTTATTCCATTCGCTGACGCATAGCATTATTTCAACAACATTCCCCTCGAAACCAACACTATATTGTTAATTCAAGATTGAATTCATATGACAACCCCAATGAATTCAATAATTTTTTTTCATAAAATTTTTAAAAATGCAACTGATTTTTTAACTTTTTCCGTAGCTTAGGATAATTATTCCAACATATCAGAGAAATAGGAATCTTTGTGGGCTGAAACCGGTCCAGAACCGAGTTGATACACATGTTGCTGCCAACGGGAGTATAGAGAACCCGAAATCGGTATGGAGAAGTTAGGCTGGGAAATCACCGGGGTGGGGGCAGCTAACCCCCTTCAACCGAGTAGCGGATAAACTCGAGGATTGTTTTTTTGGTTACCCCGCATTTGCCCTCAGCATCCTTCGGCAGCAGCGGAACAAAGTATTTTTCGAATATCTTGTTGCGGGCCTTGATCTTGCCGGCATCCATGAGAAAACCCCGGACGGTTTCCCTGGATATCCCCCTGTCTTCCGCCTCCGAAGCGATAAACGCATCATAGTCGGCCAGTTCGGTCAACGGTTTCTGCCAGCCCTTATTGGCCGCCTCGGCGATCATGATGATCCTGGTGATTTTCTCACTTAGCTCGATATACTCCTGCCGATGCTGGTCCAGCCAGTCCATCGGGATCACCTCTTTCATCTCTTCCAGATTCATCTTTTCCTGTTGGTAATGGATTTGTCTGCCTGATCTCCCTGCGGGGGAAACGGTTTTTTTACCCGGTCGCTCGACTACCCGAAGGCCGACACCGTAGCCGAACAGATCGCCCTGCAACCGGTCCTTGTTTTTTCAGGATAGCGGGAAAGGGATTTTTTTTCCTTAACATATCTCAATATTCCGGTCGATTTTCCTCCGGCTCCCGCGGATGCCGGTCGTGAAACGGTCCCCAGCGGGAATGAACCTGCTTGTTTTCGGTGCGTAAACCGTGTAGGATGACCGGATTACACAGACATCCAGTAGCATCCGCAGGTCAACCGGGAGAGCAGTCCATGCATCATGTCGGAGCCCATGTCAGTATCGCCGGGGGTGTTGAAAATGCCCCTCTCAACGCCAGAGAGATCGGGGCCAGAGCCTTTGCCATGTTTACCCGTAACCAGCGGCAATGGCACTCCAAACCCCTGAGCCCATCGAGTATCGAACAGTTCAAGCAAAACTGCGACCAGTGGGGGTATGACGCGGGTACCATCCTGCCCCATGACAGCTACCTGATCAATCTCGGTCATCCGGACAGGGATGCCCTGGAAAAATCCAGGGCCGGATTTCTGGAGGAGATGCGGCGATGTGAGCAACTGGGACTGACCATGCTCAATTTTCATCCCGGCAGCCATTTGACAAAAACCACACCGGAAGCCTGCCTGGCGACCATTTCCGAATCCATCAACCGGACCCTGGATCAGACCCGGGGGGTGACGGCTGTGATTGAAAATACCGCCGGACAGGGCAGCAATCTCGGTTTCCGGTTTGAACACCTGGCAGCCATGATCGACGCCATTGAGGACAAATCGCGGATCGGCGTCTGCCTGGACACCTGCCACGCCTTTGCAGCGGGTTATGACCTGAAAACCCTCAAGGCGTGCCGGGAGACGTTTTCTCTTTTTGACAGAGTCGTCGGATTTCGATATCTGAGAGGCATGCACCTCAACGATTCAAAAAAACCGCTGGACAGCCGTGTAGACCGGCATGCGAGTATCGGCAAGGGAGAACTGGGACTCAAGGTGTTCCAATATATCATGCAGGATGCCCGTTTTGCAGACATGCCCCTGATCCTTGAAACCACGGACAGCTCGATCTGGAAAGAGGAGATCGAACTGCTGTACAGTTTCGCCTGACCCCCAACCCAATCAACGAGACCCACTATGACAACGCCTCAGCCAGCCGTACCGATCCCTTCCGCCACCATCATCATCGGCCGGGAATCCGCCCCGAATTTTGAAGTGTTTATGGTGGTTCGGCACCATCAGATCGATTTTGCCTCCGGGGCACTGGTTTTTCCGGGGGGTAAATCCAATCCGGGGGATGAGGTACCGGAGATCCGGCAGTACTGCACCGGCGCTGACGATATTGACGACAGTGAACTGGCCCTCAGGGTGGCCGCGATCAGGGAAACCTATGAGGAGAGCGGGATTCTCCTGGCACGGCAGAAAAAAGACGGTACGATTGTTCCGGGAGCCCGGCTGAAAGCACTGAAAAAGTACAGGCAGGAACTGGTCTCAGAAACCATCAACATGCTCGACTTTCTCAAGGCGGAATCCCTGATTCTGGCCGTTGACAGCCTGACCCTGTTTGCCCACTGGATCACGCCTGAACCGATGCCCAAGCGGTTCGATACCCATTTTTACCTGGCGGAAGCGCCCCTGGATCACCTGGGGCAGCATGACGGATCGGAATCGGTGGACTCCCTGTGGATCAGTCCGCAACAGGCCCTGGTTGATAATGAGGCCGGAACCCACACCATCATTTTTCCGACGCGAATGAACATCGAGAAACTGGGTCGCAGTGCGACCCTCGCGGAAGCCATCGCGACAGCGAAAAACAGCCGGGTGATCACCGTGCAGCCGTGGATCGAAACCCGTGAGAGCGGAGCTTACCTCTGCATCCCCAAGGAAGCGGACTATGGTTTGACCGAAGAGTCACTGGACAAGATCATGGCGCAGCAGAAAGGTCTCATTCCCTGACCCCCTCCGGCTTCAGAGAACGGGCAGATACGCTTTGGGCCGGCCGGCCATGAAAATCGTCACGATCGCCAGCAGGTAAAGCCCCATGTAGAGGATCAGGGCCTGCTGGTAGTTCCCGGTGGCGTCATAGACCAGCCCGGAGATGATGGCTCCGGAACCGGAGCCCAGCGCCTGGAAAAAAGTGACGATCCCCATGATTACCCCGAAGGAGACCAGCCCGAAATACTGTCCGACGACGATGGGCAGCAGGACGATGTTTCCCCCCATGGCAAAGCCGAATATCAATACGTAGACCCAGACATGCATGCTGGATGACGCATGATAGATCACCAGCACCCCCAGGGCCTGTAGCCCGAAACAGAGCAGGGCCGTGTAATGCAGGGGGATGAGTTCAGAGATCCGGCCGAAACTCAGTTTTCCGATTCCCCCCAGACCGGCCGTAAAACCGAGCGCTGCAGCAGCTGCCGTTCCGGAAACCCCGATATTCGTGATGAGGGGGACCTGATGCTGAAGAACCCCCATCTGGGCCGCAGGGGCCAGGATAAAGGTAGCGACGACAGACCAGAAGGTCCTGGAACGAAGGGCGGACCGCAGCGGCCAACCGGTTTCTCCGATCTCCACGTCGGGCCGGGCGGCCGTTTTTCCCCCACCTGCGGGGATTTCCAGAGGCAGACCGTTGTCCGGCAACATCCCGACATCCCGGGGATGTCCTTTGATGACGAAAAGTGTCATCGGCAGTCCGATCACCCAGACCAGAATCCCCATAAAGACAAATGCAGTGCGCCAACTGTAGGTCGTGTTCAGGGTCTCGATCAAGGGCGCCATGATCAGGCCGCCCATGGAAATACCCAACATGGCAATGCCCAGTGCGGTCCCCCGGCGTTTGACAAACCAGCGGGCCAGAACCGTACTGACCGGAACAAAACTGACCCCGGCCGACATGAATGCCAGCAAGGCATAGGCCAGATAGAAATACCAGAGAACTTCCGTCAGGCTGACCAGGATAAATATGGCCCCGAAACCCACCGCAAACAGCGACATGATCCGGCGGGGGCCGTATTTTTCCGTCATCAGTCCCACCAGGGGAGCCATCAGGCCACTGACGACCATATAGATGGTCATGGCCAGGGAGATCTGGGAGCGACTCCATCCAAAGTCCGCTTCCAGGGGCTTGATAAAAATACTGAACGAATAGAACCCGGCTCCGGCAAAAAGAAAGAGCAGCATAAAACAGCTGAGTACAATCCACCAGCCATAAAAAAACGGTCGTTTACCACTGCCTGATGGTGCCACTGGTCGCTCTCCTCTGCGTTGGATAACCTGCCAGACAGGCTGCCGGTCTCAAAAAAAAAGCCGTCTTATCTGTCCAGGGATAAAACGGCTTTCCAGCTTCAGGATCCGCTGGTGTCCTGTCAACCATAAATTGTCGGTCGGCACCGCCGAACCCAGGGTGGCCACTTAAAGCCCATGTCCCCCGGTGCTTGCGCTGCCTGCGTCGACCGGTTCCCGCTGACACGACATCGGGAGATCGAAGTGCTCAAGAGTCAGTGTCAGCAGACCTGTTTCTATAGTCCGCCAAATGCCTCATCGGAAATATCAATGGCTGCTGAACACATGTCCAGGATCGTATCCATGCGTCCCATGCTGGTGGGGACGACGGTGCGGATGAAAAACTCAGCCGTCTTGATCTGGCCTTCATAAAACGGGAGGTCTTTCCCCTTGGGCTTGGCAGCCAGCTTCTGGGTCGCTGTGACTGCTCGCCAGAGATTCATCCAGGCCATAATGGTATCCCCCATCACATCCAGGTACGGGAGTGAATGGGCAAAAGCGGTCTTGTATTGGGGGCTCATGGCGTTCTTGCCGAGATGAGCAGCAACTTCACCCAGTTTGTTCAGCATCTTCTGGGTTCTTTCCCCCAGGTCAGCCAGTTCTGTCAGACCTTTCGCCTCATCAATGGTATTCTGAATGGCGGCCAGGAACGTCATGAAAACCTTCCCACCCTGCATTCCCATTTTCCGACCCAAAAGGTCCATGGCCTGGATACCGCATGTTCCCTCATAGATGGAGGCGATCTTGCAGTCCCGCATATACTGTTCTGCCAGGTAATCCTTGGTATAACCGGCACCACCAAAAACCTGGACCGCCTGGACGCAGACCTCATAGCCGCGATTGGCCAGGTAACTCTTGATAATGGGGGTCAGCAACTCAAAGATACCGTCGGCCAAAGCCCGCTCTTCTTCTGTATCCGCTATCTTGGACAGTTCTTCCTGGTAGTCCATATACTGATAAAAGCTGCGCATCCCATTGACATAGGATTTCATCCAGAGCAAATTTCTTCTGACATCGGGATGTTTGATGATCGTCACCGGGGGGGCATCGTGGGGTTGTCCCAGTTCCCGCATCTGAACCCTCTCCCTGGCGTAGTTCAATGCCAGCTGGTAAGCGCCGGAAGCGTATGCCAATCCCTGCAGACCGGTATGCATCCGGGCACCGTTCATCATGTTGAACATGATCTTCATCCCTTCATTCTCATTCCCGAGTAAATACCCGATACAGGTCCCCTTGGCTCCCATGGCCATACTGCAGGTGGCGCTGGCGACGATGCCATGCTTGTGCTCGATGCCGGTGCACCAGATATCGTTCCGGTCACCCAGGCTGCCATCATCATTTACAAAATACTTGGGTACGATGAAGATCGAAATCCCCTTGGTTCCTGCCGGTGCGCCTTCGATGCGGGCCAGAACCGGGTGAATGATGTTGCTGCACAGGTCATGTTCGCCGCAGGTGATAAAAATCTTGTTCCCGGTAATCGAGTATGTGCCGTCGGGGTTCTTGACAGCCGACGTCTCCAGAGCACCCACATCCGACCCGGCATTGGGTTCCGTCAGCAGCATGGTACCACCCCATTCCGCCGAAACCATTCGCTTGACATACTTCTTTTTCTGTTCCTCCGTCCCATAGAGCTGAATCATCGCTGCCGCGCCACTGCCCATGGAGACATAACTGCTCAGGGCCGACCTTCCCGCCATAAAATATTCGCTCACTGCCGAAGCAACAAAACTCGGCGCACCCTGGCCGCCCATCACCTCAGGAACACCGAGATTTCCCCATTCACCTTCCTTCAGCAGATCAAAAACCGGTTTAAAACACTCAGGCGTCGTGACAACACCATCTTCAAACTTCAATCCAACCTTGTCCCCTTCCGCCATGGTCGGCAACATTTCCTTGATGGCAATCTTGCGGGCCTCAGTTAAAATCATGTCGCAGGTCTTCTTGTTGAATGCCTCGTACTTCTCATTCTCCAGAAACTTCTCGTTATTGAACTGCTCCCACATCACAAAATCAAAATCACGTTTTTCAGCCAGTAACTGTGCCATGTTCACCCCTTCTGTATTATTGAGATTCTTGGTGTCTGCCGTAATTCAAAAAACTGCCCTGAATGGCGTTTATATGCCCATATTTTTAATTTTGCAGGGCGATTGTGTCAAGGCATATCGAACGAACGTTCATTTTATTTGATTGAAATCAAGCCTCCGGGTCATCCGCCGCATCTGCCATCTGCTTCCGGTATTAACGGGGGCTGCCGATGATGTCGGGCATTCGGTTGGGGTTGCCTGGGGCACCACCGGCACCCCCTTTCCCCGCCGGGGAAAGGGGCAGCGGGCGAAGGTGCCGCTTTTGCTTTACATTTCGGTTTCTATGGGTTGAAATGGAAACGCTCGGGTCGTGCAGTTGCACCGGCCGCTCTAGTAAACCAACCCTTGTTTGAAACCATGACAGGTCTGGAATTGATCGCCGCCGACAAACGGATCAGCGTCCCCCTGATTTCCCTGATATGGCTGCTGGTGTTTGCGGTCACGGCACAGGGAAACTGGAAAAAGCTCGACGAAGGGTTGGAAATCGGTTCGTTTCAATCGCCCCATCCATCGCCCAGCGGTGATTCCATCATCCGGGTGCTGCGGATTGATCCCCAGCGATACGGACTGCGACTTTTGAATACGTCGGCGGATCAGTGGGAGCGGGGTTTGTCCGCAAAGGAGTGGGCGCTCCGGTTCAATCTGAAGGCCGCCATTAATGCCAGCATGTACCAGAAAGACCACAAAACCAGTGTCTCCCTGATGCGCAGAAAGGGGCATGTCAACAATCCCAGGCTCTCGAAAGACAAGGCCATTCTGGCTTTCGACAGAAAAGACCCGGGGGTTCCCGCCGTGATGATTATTGATCGCCAGTGTGACAATTATCAGGCCTTGAAAAAGCGGTATCGAACCTTGATTCAGAGTATCCGCATGATTTCATGCCGGGGGATCAATGTCTGGAAACAGCAACCGGATCACTGGAGTACGGCTGCGTTTGCCCTGGACAATGCGGGGAATGTACTGTTTATCCATGTCAAATCGCCCTACAGCACCCATGATCTGATCGATATCCTGCTCTCCCTGCCCCTGGGCATTGACCGGGCCATGTATCTCGAGGGTGGACCACAAGCGCAGCTTTTTATACAAAATGGGGACGAAACCTACGAATTTTCAGGTTATTACAGCGGCGCTTTTGGGAACTCAGCCCCGTCCGGCTATGCCTGGCCCATTCCCAATATTATCGGTGTGTTTCAGAAAGAGGCAGCTGGTGTGGTCCCGTAATACCTGTCGGGTATTAATTTGCATTATTTTTGCATTGTTTTAGGGTATCTCCATTGACAGCCGGCTCTTGTCTTTTTGAATAAGATTTGGCAGAATAATGGGAGAGGCGTGACACGGGATTCCCGAGGAAAATCGGCCACTGAATGGGTTTTGGTGTCAGTGACCTTCTGGAATTCACATTGCAGTCAAACAGGGTTAATATCAGCTATCAGAAACCGGACTGGAACCAGCGGTTAACATTTCGATGTTGAAGTGGAGCAGGAAAAATGGCAATTAATGATGATGGCTTTGACGAGGACGATCTCTTCGGAAGCGTGTCTGAAAAGGGACAGCGCAGAACTGAATCCTTCAGTGAGGAAGATGATATCCCCCATGGTGAAGTCGATTATCTGCATGATGTCCCGGTGAGTATGTCCGCCCAGGTCGGATCCGTCCAGAAAAGCCTGCGGGAAATTCTGGCCATGAAGGCCGGAACGGTTGTGGAATTCGACAAAGTGGTCGGGGAACCGATGGATGTCATGATCGGTGGCCGACTCATGTGCCGGGGTGAAATCGTGGTGGTGAACGAGCGCTATGGCATCCGGATCAGTGAGGTGATCCGGGCCGAGGACAGTGGCAAGACCCTGGGCACGAAACACTAGCTTGTCGGGCAGGTGCCCAAATCCAAATCCATACAGGAGTCAGCATGGTCCATCGGGTCATCCATGGGTTCATCATCATCGCCGGAATACTCAGCGTTCTGAGTTTGACGGCGGTGGCCTACGAACCAACCACCCATGAGATCATGATTCAAAAGGAGCGTCTGGGCATGTTCTGCAAACTGCGGGACAACCAGCGGAAGTTCAATATCTGTGAAACATACAAGGAGCTCAAAGGGAAGCTTCCCGACCGACTCAGCGAAATTGAAAGCTTTAGAAAAAATGCCCAACCACCCCCCAAATAGTCACTGACCGACCCGGTTTTTTCCTGCCAGGCAGTCAACATCCGTGCGATCCGACGCAGCCGCCACACGGCGTCTTTCAAGCGTATGCTTGCCGTGTCTGTTTCCAGGACCGGGTGACTGCCCCGGGTGACCGCCTGCAGAAATGGGTCAGGTCCGGCTGCGGTTTCCGAAGAAAATGGGTCTTGTAATCTCCCTGCTGAATCCGTTACCATGAATCCTGAACCAACCCTATAGGCTACCATCATTGTCCGGTCAGGATTTTCCACTTCAGAACCAGTCAATCAGGGTTTTAAATCGGTATCCCCTTGGCGGAACGGTTGACAAATGGTCTTTAACGGACTGTAAAAACCTAAGACATTGCTGACAGGCAACAAGAATTCAATGCTGAACAACCCGCGACTGAAAATTCTGATTATCGATGATGACATCCTTTTCACCGATGGGATTGCCATTTATCTTGAGGATCAGGGCTATGAGATTTTCAGGGCCGACAGTGGAGAGACCGGTCTGAAATTGCTGGAGAAAGATCGACCCGATCTCATCCTGGTTGATCTGATTATGCCGGGTCTTAATGGCCTGCAGGTACTTGAAGAAATAAATGAACAGACCCCGGACATCCCGACCGTGATGATCTCTGCCACCGGGGTGATTCAGGACGCCCTGGATGCCATGCGAAAAGGAGCCTGGGATTTTATCACCAAACCCATTCTGGACCTCGAAGTCCTCGAGCACACCATCCACAAGGTATTGGACAGAGCGGAACTGATTCGCAAAAACCGGGATTACCAGGCTCACCTCGAAACCAGAACAGCTGAACTGCGAGCTGTCAACCTGCAGCTGTTGCGAGAGGTTTCGGATCGGAAAAGAGCTGAAAAAAGGATTCGCCAGAGTGAGAAAAAGTACCGGCTGCTCATGGAAAACTCGGGCAGCGCCATTGCCTTCCTGGACAGGGAGGGGCGCTTTGTGCTGGTCAATACACGGATGAGGGATACGCTGGGTCTGGAGATGGACCGGATCATCGGTCAGACGATCCATTCGGTGTTACCGGAAGCGGCTGCCAGGAAATATATGGACCGGTTTCAGGCAGTGCTCCGGCAAAAACAGAGTGTTTCCTTTGACGACCTGGAGCAAACAGCCCTGGGATTGCAGTGGATCCATCAAAACGTGCAGCTGGTGCGGGATATTGACAATGAAATCATCGGCATCCAGTTTATCGGCACCGACATCACCCGACGCAAGGAGCTGGAGGAACAGCTGGTCCAGACCAACGACCAGCTGGAGGAGAAGGTGAAACAGAGAACCCTGGAACTATACCAGGCCAAGCTTCTGGCTGATTCAGCCAATATGGCCAAATCGGAATTTCTGGCCAATATGAGCCACGAGTTAAGAACCCCTCTGCACGGTATCCTGAGTTTTGCCAGGCTTGGTATCGACCGGATCGACCACATCAGCAGAGAAAAAATTCTCGATTTCCTGCAGGAAATCCATGCCAGTGGCGAACGACTCCTGAGCCTGATCAATAATCTGCTGGATCTTTCCCTGCTGGAAAGCGGCAAAACCCGTTATAAATTCATCGACCAGCCCCTTTCCGGGCTGGTCGAGGAGGCCATGACCGCTCTGGCAGGGAGATGCCGGGAGAAATCCATCCGCCTGGATTTTGAGAAACCCCGGTTTGATGACCGGGCTGCCTTTGACACCACCCGGATTCTCCAGGTGATCAACCACCTGCTGAGCAATGCCCTGAAATATTCCCCCGCCGAAAGCCGTATTCAAATCAGAATCGATGAGAACGACCAAAACCTGATCCTTTCGGTCATCGACCAGGCAATCGGTATCCCGGAGGCCGAATTGACCGATATTTTTGATAAATTCAGTCAGAGCAGCCAGACAAACGACGGCACCGGGGGAACGGGACTGGGTCTGCCCATCTCCCGGCAGATCATTCTGGACCACCAGGGGCAAATCTGGGCGGAGAACAACCCGTCGGGGGGCGCCATTTTCAGTTTCTCCCTGCCAAAACAACACACCGTTAAAAAGAAACTGGGGGAAATCCTGCTGGAAGAGAACGTGATTTCAGAGGGGACCCTTTACCAGATGCTCAGGAAACAGGCTGGGCAATAATCCCGGCGTGACCGGGATCCGTTTCAGGATGACGGCTTCTTCCCGAACAGTTCCGGATGGGCCGCTTTCTTGGCTTTTACCCACCGCTCGAAATCCTCGTCGATGGTCTGCTGGTTTCGGGGGCTGACGTCGATCAGTCTCACCTCTTTGTTCCCGCACTGGGGGCAATTGTGAAAAAGTGCCAGCTGGCCTTCATAGATCGATCCGTTGATATTGGCCACGTCTATCTCACACCGGCATTTCTGGCAGAACAGATTCTCCGTCCACTCGCTTTTTGCCTGTTCGGAGAGCCTGTCCCACTGCTCCCGGGCTTCGTCGGTAAAATTCATGACATGTGTTCGATTTCCTGGGGGAACGATTCAGCTCCTTTCAATGACACCCGTGTCACAGAATCACTCCCTGTTGTTGATGGTTAAGTTGTCAGTGGGGCGACCCGCAATTAGTGAGACGGGTCTGCCGGCTGGTTCAGATAGCGATACGTTGTCAACAGATAGAGCTGCAGCGCCTCCTCCAGCTCATCGATTGCCACGTATTCATCGGTCTGGTGGGGCACATGTCGGGGACCGGGGCCATTCACCAGGGACGGGATCCCCTTCAGATCCCTTAAGAAGGTTCCGTCAGTGGCACCAGGAACGCCGTTGTAGACGGGTTCCCTGCCGGTAATATCCCGGTATGCCCCTGCCGCATGAACAACAATGGGTTCTTCCTTGTCCATGCTGACCAGTGGCTTGTCCGCAATAAATTCGATTTCCGCCTTGAAATCCGGATCGTCTGCAGCCAGTCCCTTCAGGATCTCCTGCAGCTGTGATTTGATCTCCTCATGGTTCTGGCTGGGGACGGTTCGAATATCAACATAGGCCAGGGATTCTGCCGGCATGACATTCAGCTGCGCCGGTTCTCCCGCCGGTGGTGACTGCACGACGGTAAACGTTACCGATGGCCACCCCAGAAATTCATCTTCACCGTGCCGCGCCATCTCTGCTTTTTCAAACGCCTCAAAGGCCAGCACAATCCGGGCCATGCGGATGGTGGGGTTGATCCCGGCCAGTGGCATGGCGCCATGGGCCATTTTACCCGTCACCCTGACGACAGCCCGTAATGCCCCTTTCATGGAGAGACAGAGTTGGTTCTCCTCGGGCTCTGAAATCAGGCAGGCATCCACATCGTCTGCATGGCCTCTGCGGATGTAATCCTGGATTCCCAACATCAGGTCCTCCTCGTCACAGACCAGACCCAGTCGCATTTTGCCCTGGAAATCAACACCGGACACCATCATCGTCTTGACCGTCAGCAGGTTGACGGCCAGCCCCGCTTTCATGTCACAGGCCCCCCTGCCGTAAATTTTACCGTCGGCAATCTCACCACCGAAAGGATCATGTGTCCAGAGACGCCGGTTCCCTTCGGAAACAACATCCGTATGGCCTTCAAACATCAGGCAGGGCCCCGGTTTTCCGGAATCGATGGTAACGATGATGTTCTCCCTTCCGGGAACCACCTCTTCTATCAGGGGCTCTACCCCCAGTTCCCTGCGGATCCAGTCTGCAATGAACCGGACCACACCGGCCTCCGTATTGCCCTTTTCGGGTCGAATCACTGAATCGATCCGAACCAGATCCTGGGTCAGACGAACCAGTTCGTCCCTGTTGATAAAGCTGAGCAGCTTTTTTTCCGTCTCATTCAGCATGCGGGGTCACCTTTTCTGTTTTTTATGTGGATACCTGTCGTGCAGGAACTATTCACCACTTTTTCTGAGTTAATGAGGCCAATTCCATACCGGTCACGGCCCCAGCAGCGAAATTCAGCTGAATCGTAACGTCGTGCAAAAAACCGGTCATCATCGTATTCCTTTATTCTGACGAAAACAGGTGAAAAGTCAACCCACAATGTGTCACTCCAATGAATCCAGGTACTGACTTTGTCTGTTTTCGCAATATTCAAGGAAAATATCCCCCTCTCATATCCTCCGGGTTACTGCCCTCTTCAGGGGCAGGCGGATGATGAATCGGGTGCCCTTTCCGGGCTCTGACGCCACCTCAAATTTCCCCTGGTGGTTATTGGTGATAATCATGTAAGACACCGAGAGACCCAGCCCGGTCCCTTCTCCGACCGGCTTGGTGGTGAAAAAGGGTTCAAAGATCCGTTTCTTGACCGCCTCTTCCATACCGGGGCCGGTGTCTTCAATCTCGACCCGGGCCATATCACCCTCATTTGACAGACGCAGGATAATCCGCTGGGGATCCTTCAGACTTGCTCCTGCCATGGCCTGGGCGGCATTCTTGAGCAGGTTCAAAATAACCTGACCGATCTCTGTTTCGGTGCAGGTGACCGGTGGCAGGTCCGGATCGAACTCCCTGACGATAGTGATGTTTTTGAAATCAAACTTTTTTTTCAGATCGTAGTCGGTACTGGCCAGATCCAGTGTCTTTTCCATCAACCGGGCCAGATCGATGGTCACCATTTTGGAGTGGTCCTGGCGGCTGAACTGCAGCATATTGGTGATAATCTCTGCCGCTTTCTGACCCGATTCCTGAATTCCGGTCAGGAAGGAAAAAATTCCCCGTTTTTCCATGTATCGCTGGAGGTTCTGAAGATCAACCCCGGTTTCGGTAGCTGTCTCGTGGTTCTTTTTCAGATCCGGGGAAAACCGGCGCAGGATATTCTGGGCTCCCTGCAGGATACCACCCAGAGGATTGTTGATCTCATGGGCCATTCCGGCTGCCAAACCGCCCACGGACATCATTTTTTCGGTCTGTACCATGAGTTCATTCATCCGCACCTGTTCGGTGATATCGTCAATCCGGATCACGGCGCCTTTCACCGTATCATCCATCAGGGGAGAGATGGTCAGGCTGTCAATATACTCCCGCCCTATTTCAATCCGGTGAATACGCGGTTCCACCTCGGTCTGGCAGCGGTGCATGGCAGAATCGATTTTCTCCCAGTAGGGGGCATATTCGGGGAGCAGTTCTGAAATCAACCTTCCCCGGGCTTTTTCGCCGGGAATGTTCTTCAGCTTTTCCGCCTGTTGATTCCAGTTGATCACCCGGCCCTGGGTATCGACACTGATGATGATGGAGGGGATGGCATTGAAGACATTGCTCAGCTGGCTCTGGAGCATATGAATTTCCCGTTCGGCCTTTTTCCGTTCGGTGATATCCAGCAGGGAGCCAATGACTTTCTGCTCTTCCCGCAGCAGTTTGGCCGATAGCAGTATATTGAGGACACTGCCATCCTTGTCCAGCACGTCGATCTCGATATTGTCCACCTCTCCGGTGGACAGGATTTGATCCTTGAAACGATCATGCTGCTGACCGTCGACAAACAGCTGACGGATAGGCTTGCCCAGCAGCTCCTCTTTGCGATAGGTCGAGAATTTTTCAAAGGAGGGGCTGATTTCCTCCAGTACCCCATCAGCCGATATTTCCAGGTAAGGGGTCAGGGCGTTTTCAAATATGCCCCGATATTTCTTTTCACTTTCAACCAGGCTTTTTTCCACCTGCTTTCTCTCCCCGATTTCATCCAGCAGGGCCCTGTTTTTGAGTTTCAGTTCGGATGCATATTGTTCCCGCTCCCTTTTGATCAGGTTGATATGATCAGCAAGCAGGAGGGAAAAAACAATGGCGCCCAGGGATGTCCCCAGCATGACAATATGATTGGACAACAGGTTCAGCGGCATCAAACCGTAGTAACTCAGGCTGGCGATCACATTGCTGGCGATAATCGGGGAGAAGGCGATCAGGGAGATCCAGGCGATGCGCTGCCTGCGGATGCAGCCCAGCCCGATGAGGCTGAAAACGGCGATCGAGGCGATCAGGGTCAGCATGAACGTCAGGAGAACGTTTACCTGGCCGGTGTTGAAGATGGAATGGATGGCCAGCAGGCCGCCCGCAATGGCCTGAGCGACCAGGATTCGGTTAAACCCGGGGAAATGCTCCCTGGTCTTCAGCACATGCTGCATGAAGAGGGTTCCCAGCAGAATGTCCACACCGACCCAGATCGTTAAGCGATGGACCAGCCAGGATGCGATGGGAAAGGGCAGAAAATAGTCCACCATGCCGTTCATCAGCATCAACAGAAACAGGACAAACACGATGAAACTGATGTAGTAAAGGTAACTGGAATCCCTGGTGAAAACAAAAATGAAGAGGTTATAGAGAATCATGACGAGCATGATTCCATACAGCAGACCCAGCAGCAGTTGCTCCTGGGCAACATTTTCGGCAAAGGCGTCCTGGGTCCAGAGTCGTGCAAAAAGCTGGACCGCAAAACGGGTTTTGATCCGGATGTAATAGGTATTCTCCTCAAATGGCGGAATATGGAAAACAAAATTGTGAAATTTCAGATCCCTTTCTTCAAAGGGACGTTTGTACCCCGCCTTTTTTTCCAGATACTCCCCGTCTGCCTGAGGAATGAACAGGGATAGATACTCAATATCCGGAAACCCGGCCTCCAGCAGCAAGCGCTCATTCCCCGCCAGTCGGTTTTGGACCCTGAAGCGGATCCAGAACACGGCGTCTGAAAAACCCAGATTCAGTATGCTGGTGGGGTTGTCGGTGAACCGGTCAGCGAAGGCGGGGGAGGCCACATCACCGATGGACCAGCGCCCCTCCGCGTCCTCCAGAACCTGGAAATGATTTCCCAGGGACAGGGGGATCGCGGTCTGTTCAAGAGGGACAGCTCGCCCAGCAGCAGGCGCCAGCAACAACAGCAGAAAAAGCACAACCGGTTTCAAACCCATTTTTTTTGACGTATCATTCGCGGTTGAATCCTAAAAAAGTGTTCCGGATGGAAAAAAATATTCACATCAATGCCTTTGAGCCGGCACCGGGCTTGTCTCCACTGTTTTTAATATCCCAACTGTCTTTCATGGGTGTAACACAAAAAAGTTGCAAAATATTTAACACAGCACTGGACTCGGCAGGTACACGTGTGTAATATTCATGGCTATGGACTGGCCGTTAAAAATACAGGGACGTCTATTAACAGAGGCGGAGGTAAATCGGATTCG
>JAHJRI010000304.1 GCA_018830885.1 bacterium
GAAAGCTGGGTACTTTTCAACACCCTTCAACAGCAAGCAACAGGACCTGAAACCAGCTGATTCACAGACCCTTCATCACAACCTGTGAGGTTCAAACACTGAGTCGTTTCAGAAGGGAAGGTAAAACCGTCATGCCAAATATTACTGTTCTCTTGCCGTATGGAATCTAATCAGAGCCGTTTTGCTGTTTCTATCCGGTGAAGGCAGCTGAGAAGCACCATAAAAGAGGTTAGCCATATAAAGTAAACCTGATTCGGCAATGTTTTAATCTAAATTGTTCTATGTTCTGAATCAATGTTTATATTGGATTTTTTTGTATTTTTTGCTTGAGTGGCTAGAATATAATCCAATATTATTTAGAAACAAGCTGAAAATATTATTTTTTGTAACCCATCCAACTGAGGTAGCAGAAGCTAATGGCTGAGAAAAAAGGAAAAAAGAAAGATCCCAAAGAGTGGCGAATCGATATTGATGCCGAAAGATGCAAGGGATGTGGATTCTGTGTGGAATTTTGTCCCCAGAATACACTGGCAATGTCGGACGATTTTAATGCAAAAGGGTACCATCCTCCCATGGTTGCTAACCCTGAGAGCTGCACATATTGTGACTTATGTGAAATGATCTGCCCTGAATTCGCAATTTGGTTATCTTCTGATGAAAATAAGAAAGATGTGCATATTGCTGATGATCTCGTCAGACTAGACCGCATGCCCCATATCTGGTGTCCAGGGTGTGGAATCGGGACTGTTGTAAATTGTTTTGTAAAAGCACTGCATGATGCAGAGATTGACTTGGACAAAACCCAGATTGTATCTGGAATTGGTTGTACAGGAAGGGTTGCGGGCTATATGGATTTAGACTCATACCACACGACTCATGGACGGGCGATTCCATTCGCAACTGGATTGGCTCTGGGAGCCCCCGATCAGAAAGTGGTTGTCATCAGTGGTGATGGAGACCTCACGGCTATTGGCGGGAACCACTTCTTCCACGCAGCACGCCGGAACACTGATATGACCGTTATCTGCGTTAACAATTTCACCTATGGTATGACAGGTGGTCAAGTCACGCCTACCGCACCCATAGGGTCCATTGCCATCACAACACCATATGGGGCCTTTGACAGACCGTTTAATATCCCGTTCATTGCAGACAGTTGCGGTGCCAATTATGTCGCTCGCTGGACAACCTTTCATGTCAGACATCTTCAGAACGCCATTAAAGCGGCTTTACAAACAAAAGGATTTTCATTAGTGGAAGTAATCTCACCCTGCCCGACGCTGTATGGCCGGCGGAACAAGATTGGTGATGGGCTCGATATGATGAAATTTTACAAGGAAAAATCGGTGCGCTTTAAAAAGGATCAGCACACGACAGCTGATGCTGATATTGGCTTCCAGAATGAAATCATGGTGGGTAATTTTGTGAAGCGGGAAAGACCCTCTTTGCTGGAAGCAATGAACTCCTCGTTGAAAAACAAACTGGGTGATAAATATGTTCAGTGGCCAGTACCGGGCTAGAAACTTACATGACTGAGCACCAATAATTCTAACTAATCAAGGAGTGACAAGTGAAAGCTGATCCAAAACGAGTACTGACCGGCAACCATTTCATCAATGGAAACCACTCTGCTACTGAAGGAGCGATTGCTGCAGGGTGTACTTTTGCAGCCGGTTATCCGATTACACCGTCCACCGAAATTGTCGAAAGAATCGCGTCGCGTTTCCCCCGTGTCGGCGGAATGTTTGTTCAAATGGAAGATGAAATTGCATCTTCAATCTGCCTGCAGGGTGGCGTCTGGTCAGGTCGTAAAGCCATGACTGTGACATCCGGTCCTGGATTTTCGCTGATGATGGAGCATATCGGTCTGGCAGCGATAACAGAAACCCCCTGCGTGTTTATCAATGTTCAACGGTGCGGTCCCTCCACTGGACTACCCACAAAAGTCGCCCAGGCGGACATGATGCAAGCCAAATGGGGATCTCATGGTGACTACGAAGTGATTGCACTGGCGCCAAGTTCACCTCAGGAGTGCTTCGACTATACAATTGACTGTTTCAACCTGGCGGAAGAGTATCGGACACCGGTTTTCCTCATGTCTGACGAGATGGTTGGCCACATGACGGAAAAGGTGGTTATTCCGCCTGCAGACCAAATTGAGCTGGTTGAACGAAAATACTACACCGGATCTGAAAAGTACATGCCCTACAAGCGGGAAGCCAACGGTATCCCACTGCTGAGCAAGGCAGGTCTGGGACACCACTATCATATCACCGGCCTGACCCATGATCAAAGGGGTTACCCCGTACTCGACAAAAAAACTCAGGAAGAGATGATGACGGGTCTGATGGGTAAAGTAACCAAAAACGTCGATAAACTGACTCGCATTGAAGAGTTTATGATGGAGGATGCGGATATCGCTCTGGTTTCCTATGGCATTTCTTTTAGAATGGCATACAAAGCGATGGAAATGGCACGTGAAAAAGGGATTAAGGTTGGGCTACTCAGAATGATTACTTGCTGGCCTTTTCCAGAGAAACAGATCCGCGAATTGGCGCATAAGGTCAATAACATGATCATGGTTGAATTGAATTATGGCCAGATGTACCTGGAAATGGATCGATTTGCCAACGCCCATTGTCAAACAGATCTTTGTGGAAGTTCCGGTGGCGAAGTTCACGAACCTGAAGAGATTTTAACCAAAATTTTAGAAGCTGCTAAAAAGTAATCAGGAGAAATCAATGGAAAATAGAGAAGTAAGACTAGGCGGATTTGGCGGTCAAGGTGTGATCTTAGCAGGCATGATTTTGGGACGTGCTAAATCTATCTTTGAAGACAAATACGCGACTCTGACCCAGGATTTCGGTCCTGAGGCACGTGGTGGGGCTGCTTCATGCGCAGTTATTCTGTCAGACAATCCCATCCTCTACCCCAATGTATACAACCCCGATGTCCTGCTGGCGATGAGCCAGGGTGCACTTGATAAGTACATTGACGGTCTGAAGAAAGGGGGTATTCTGGTTATTGAGGAGGATCTGGTCAAAGTCGGTAAAATCGACCCAAGCATCAAGGTGTATGCCTGCCCGGCAACACGGTTAGCGGAAGAGATCGGAAAAAAAATCGTACTGAACATTGTCATGTACGGATTTCTGGTTGCCGTTACCGGACTTGTTACGGAAGAGATAGCTCGCAAAGGTGTTGAGGCTTCCATTCCGTCAGGAACTGAGAAGCTGAATTTCGCGGCCTTTGAAAAAGGTTACAATTATGGATTAGAGCAGAAGCAGAAGAAGGGATAGCATCTTGCTTTCCCTTCGCTGGCCTTCCTGATCCCTGATCAATACAGGTTTATTTTGATCGGGGATCGTAAGTCTAAGCGGCCTCCAAAAGGAAGACATCTGCCGATTGGAGGCTTCGATACGTCTTCATACCGGTCTGACACCCAGTCAATTGAACCTGGACCGAAACTCACCCGGAAATAACAAGTTAACCGACTTCTGGCGACAACAGGTAATTTTGCAGGAAAGAATGGGATCAAACCCCAAAGCGAATCTTCTTTCTAAAAAGACCTGGATTGCCTTCGGAACTGCTTCTATTCTGCTCGTTCTCTGCTTCATTCTTCTGTTTTTTTCCTTTCGCTCCAGAGTAGTCCGGGAATTTAAAAACGTACAAGATCTCCAGAGCAATAATTCAATCTTTTATGACATCGATAATCAGCCGTTTCATATCATCCGGGGCGAGGAAGATCGGAAATACGTTGAGTTGGACCGAATCAGCCGCAATCTCCAAATTGCAGTTGTCGCGATTGAAGATGCGCGTTTCTTTCAGCATTTTGGTTTTGATCCAATCAGAATCGTGTCGGCTGCGCTGCGTCTCCTGGATGAAAATTCAGCAATCCACGGCGCCAGTACCATTACCCAACAGCTCATCAAACTGACCCTCCTGTCTCCTGAAATATCGTTTGAACGGAAGATAAAAGAGCTAGCATTTGCCATTGTCCTTGAAACACAATTCAGCAAAGCCAAAATTCTTGAATTCTATTTGAATAAGGTGTATCTGGGTCATGGCAACTATGGCGTCGAAAACGCAGCCCTCAACTTCTTTCACAAACCCTCAAAAGATCTGACCCTGGCAGAAGCAGCCTTTATCGCCGGCTTAATAAAAAAACCGGAGGGCTATTCACCCTTCGTTGATCTTAACAAAGCCAGACAACGCCAACTCCTTGTTCTAAAAAAACTGCAGGGCCTCAACTGGATCTCCGTAAATGAATACAACACGGCGGTTAAAGAACAGATCCTGATCCGCAGGCAAAAAGGCAATGACTTCAAAATCGCCCCCCATTTCACCAACCATATTTTACTGAAGCTAAAGAAAAAATATGGCCATAAGATGATATATGGTGGCGGTCTGCGGATATACACCACCCTTGATCGCAGACTTCAGGATGTGATGGAGAATATCAAGGACCAACAGCTTTCAAAAGTGATCAGTTTCAAAGAGATTGCCGGTGTCAGTCTCGATCCGGCCACCGGTTATGTAAAAGCGCTGGTCGGAGGCGCTGATTTCTTCCAAAGTGAATTTAACCGGGTGACACAGGCGAGACGGCAACCCGGATCCAGTTTCAAACCCATTCTGTATGCCACCGCACTCAAAAAAGGCGTCCGCCCCAACGACCTCTATATGGACGAACCGACTCAATATACACGTCAGGTGAATGATGAAATTGAAGTCTATGAACCTGGGAACTTTGCGGGGAATCATCTGGGTCAAATCACCATGGCCCATGCTTTGAAGATCTCTAACAATGTGGTCAGTGTTCAGATCCTCAATCAGATTGGGATATCTTCGCTGGTGAATTCAGCCAGACAGTTTGGAATTGAGCTGGATGGCGAAAGAGGGCTATGCGTCGCGCTGGGATGTGACGAAGTGACCCTGCTGGAACTGACCGATGCCTATACTGTTTTTGCAAACGCAGGATATCGCCATAAGCCTGTTTTTATTTTAAAAGTAACAGACCGGGAGGGAAATGTCCTGGAGCGGGCAGAAGCTCAGGAGGCAATTCCAGTGTTGTCTGCTGACGAAGCCTTTCAGATGAACTTTTTACTTCAGGATGTTGTGAACAACGGAACCGGACGCAATGCCAAAATAAGCCGGCCGGCCGGAGGAAAAACCGGAACCAGTGATAACAATCGGGATGCCTGGTTTATAGGGTATACAGCGGATCTGGTTACCGGCTTCTGGATTGGCAACGATGACAACACACCCATGGATAATGAGTTTGGCGGGAAGACGCCGGCGTTGGTCTGGCGTGAGTATATGCAAAGGATTCCGGCAGCGGCGATTCAAAAATCATTTAGCATTAATACACATTTTGAGGATTTTCTGATCTGTAACCATTCCGGGCAGCTGGCAACAAGCTCGTGTCCCAGTACATCATGGTATACAATAAACAAAAACGATCTACCACTGGACTTCTGTACCCTGCACGACGAGCATCTGCTGGAAATTCATATCTGCAAATCGTCCGGAAAGATGGCAACCCAGTATTGCCCTTTGGATCAAATCACAACAAAAAAGTATTTCCCCGGAACGGAGCCAGAAACCTTCTGTGACATCCACACCGCAGACAACCCACCATAACAAAGAATTAGCCCGGCCACTATCCTGAACAGGCCAGAACCTTCCCATATTCCCGGTGTAAACCGATGATCTTCGAACTTTCGAGGCCGAATATCCTTCACACCATTCCTCAGCAGCCGGACTTCAGGTGATCGTCAATCATCCGCCAGATGGCCTCGCGACCTGTCTTCTTCAATGATGAATGCAACAGGGGGGGGGTGTTCAGATTCAATCGGCTCATTATTTCAGCCAGCGACTTTTTTATACCGCTTTTATTAACCTTATCAGATTTGTTGGCAACCACCAACGTCTCACAGTCGTTGACGGACAGCAACTGATTGAACTCCAGATCATCCTGGGTTGGAAGGTGCCGTATATCCAGCAGTTGGACCACCAGCTTCAAATTGGGATACTGGCAGAGAAAATCCTGCATCATGGATAACCATCCGGCTTTTACTCTGACCGGGACATTCGCAAACCCATAACCGGGCAAATCTACAAAATAGAAGCTACTGTTAATTAAAAAAAAGTTCAGGAGTTGTGTCTTTCCAGGGGAGGAACTTGTTTTAACCAGTTTCCTTCTATTGAGCAGGTGGTTGATAAGACTTGATTTTCCGACATTGGAGCGACCAACAAAGGCTATTGCAGGCAGTTCCGGGATATCAAAATTGCTGATCGAAGGAAAACTCTTGATATACTCCGCAGAGGTGATAATCATTCCAAAACTACCTATAATTTCTGAAATTTGTAACCCGTCATGCTGTGAGATAAATATTCCGGATTTCAGAACGACCTAAGTTTACGCCAATTGGATGACACTTCTTTTTTTAAAAATCGCCCCATCTTCCTTTTACAAATCTTGAAAACCTGATTATGATGAAACCGCTTTTCAGACATCATATATCATACTATAATCACCAGAAAGGCTGAATCGTAACATATTCTATTAATGGACAGAAAGACCAAATCCTGGTGTCTGTCCCGCACTTTCCTAAAAGCACGGGATAGCTGCTCTAAAAACAGCTCTGTGTCATTGAACAGATCAAAACCTTAAGAGATTGATACCCATGGGGGTTACAAACGAAAACAATTTTCATTTCCCGACCAGCTTCAACGGAATTCTGATAAAGAGTATCCAGACATATGCCGAATATTTTTTAAATTATCTGCTGCTGGCATGTATAACCTTCCTTCCCTTTTTATTGCTCATTGAAATCAGTAAACTTGACATTATGGATATTGTGGAGTTTTTCCACGGAAATTTCCTTGATATTGTTATCTTTCTAACGGTACCGACGCTTGCCATCAACAAGAAGGTCTTTCCAATGGCGACGATTTCACTGTTTGTGCAGCGATTTTTTGCTTCGGCAGTCATCATCAGCTTTATTCAATTGGGAACATTGCTTTTCTTTATCACTTCTTTTGCTCAGATCAGCCTGGGAGTGATTCTGATCGGAATTATTCCTTATATATTTTTGCTGTTTGCCGGTTTTTTCCTTATTATGGAAAATGCGTCTAAACTGATCTCTGTCAGAATGAACCTGCTCCACAGTATCAAGCTGGTTAAAGGGCAGTTCTTTTCTATCTTCTGGAATTTTATCAGTATCACGATCCTGGTTTTTCTGCCACTCTTCTTCTTTTCACTCTGGTATCTGGGCAGTCACCCGGAAATGATCACTATTCGCAATGATATTGGTACCACTCCTGAAGCAGATTCAATGATTGTGCAGCGATTTCTGACGATCGTGCAGGATATTGTGCAGGAAAGTGGTTTTAAATGGAGCCGGATCGGGATTCATGTTCTTTTTCGCCCATTGAAGTCCCTATTTTTGACCTTTTTATTCCTGGGTATTATACAGCGTGTTTCACCCGATACGATTGCCAGATTTTTGGGGCAAAAAAATTCCTCCTCCGACGGTGTGATTGTTTCCGACGAGGAAACAGCATCCAATGATAAAGAAGAAGGATCCGAAAAGATGATCTAACAGATTGCTGAAACCTTAATTGTAAGGGCTTTTTCAATAGAGGTCAGACAGGAGAACAGACTTGGTAACCATTGACAAAAAAGCAAAACCCAAAATCTATACCGAATCCGATCATATTCTGAATGATCTTAAAGAGGAATTAGCCGGTCTGAAATCTCGGATGAATCTTATTGAAGAAGAGCAGGAAAAAAATCGGAATCTCCTGGATCAGCTTTCATTTCAGGAAGATCTTACAAACGAGCTGATTGCCAGTCAACATGTGGAAATTGAGACCAACAGAGAAAATTACAAGGTAATCGCCAACGTCATGCAAAACCTGAGATCTCCCGTTTCCAACGTTGTGGAAAACCTGGCAGGGATCATATCTGAAATCGATGACAAAGAGGCGCAAGATACACTGAAGGAATGCATGAACACCGCATCAAACGTTTTGAATTCCTTTATCGAAGTAGAAGAGTTCTGCATGGATATTGGTGAGGGTTTTGGTATGAGTCAGCAATCTGTCAATACCAAAGCTTTTTTCAAAGAGACCGTGTCCACCATTCAAAAGGAATTGAACCTTTCCACAGCCTTGTCATTGCGTTTATTGATGGACAAGACCATCCCTGAAAATAGTCCCCTCCACACGGAAGCCATCAGACAATGCCTGGAGAGCCTCCTAAAAGAGCTGATCTATTCGAAACCCAACACCGGGATATCAATTCGGATTGGATCTGAAAAGAACGAAATCAAATACGGGATCGAGATCTCGGACCTGACCATCCTGGTAGAAGCTGACCAGCCAACGGATATTACATGGAACGAGTCCTGGGTCGAATCTATCCAGAAGAATCAAAAAAACCTGCTCAATTCAGGTTTCAATCTCCTGCGTATCAGGGACTCTCTGAAAAAGTCCGGCGGACAGCTGGAAATCAGCAAGCGGACAGACAAAATTGTCGGTTTTAAAATCTATCTTCCCTTAACCTATTAGCGACCGGAGGGTCAATCATCCGCCTTATCAGGCGGCCTTTGTCCACGCTGACCGCCGGTATGCATTTCGTATTCCGCCAGAAGCAGATCACCATCCTGCAAGTACGGATATCGTTTTCGGCATCTCTCCGAAACGCGCCTCAATAGCTCCCAGTCACCTTCTAAAATAGCTACTCGCGCTTTGTAATCGAGATATTCAATTTTCTGTTGTTCGATCTCCGGGATCTCATCAAGCAACTGCTTGAGTTTTTCAGACTGGCCGGTCTGGAAGTACACGTTCGCACGAATATCCCAGTCTGCCGACCCGTTTCTGTTATTTTCCTTTGATTCGATGATGGTTCCAAGTTCTTTCCAGGCACCATGGTTTTGCAGAAGGCCAATCACTTCTTCCTTCAGCTCGATGTCAGATGGAAAACGGGTGAGTGCCCTGAGAACTCTCTTTTTCATCTCAGGCCAGGGAGAATCCAGATTTTCCATCACCATAAGAGACGCTGGAAAATAGAGAGCATTCTCTTCCAGGGCATCGATCTTTGTTTTCAAATCTCCTTTTCTTTCAGACAGGATGAAGTACCAGCTCCATAGCAGATCGCGTTGTGCAGGTTCCATGAATTCATGAGAAGACATTCCCAACAACAACGATTCCGCTTCTTGATATCTTCTCAGATAAAGCGCCAGTATCACCTGCACTGTTCTCAGATCTTCATTTTGGGCAACCATATGGGGATGATGATGCAGCAACTGATAGGCCTCAAACCATTTTTTCTGCCATTTCAGAAAGGATACAGCCATCTTCACCGAGAACACTGTATCCGGCACGGATTTCAGGTTTAACGCCTTCAAACCCATCAATTCAGCCTGAAAAACATGATCTTTGACCAGCGCACTACTTTGAGGCAATGTTTCCCAGATGGCAAGCGCTTCTCTGTACCGATGACGGTGTTCCAGCAGCAGGGCTTCCAGAATTTTCTGAGATTGTGCAATTCGGACGGTTTTTTGGGATTGATCGGGAGCCGGGATTTTTCCAGCAGAGAAGACAGATTGCGGGTGACCAATGTCAGTCACCTGGAAGAATAATAGAAACAGCAGGAAAAGAATCAAACCCCCTTTTTTCCGTTGGCATAAATCCAGCCTGCAGGTAAGAGGTTGGTCCTTCTTCAAAATCAGTTTACCCAGTGAGTCACGTCCAATGCGGTTTGGCAATCACACATTGATCGATTCAATTGAAAATATTAGGTAACTACTCACCACTTTTCTATTGCCACCAGAGCGAGGACCGGCATGTCATTGAACTCATTCTCGACAGGCATCCATGCCGGTCTCCGAGGGCGGTCGCTGACATCGCCATCCTGGCGATGCTTAACCACTCCCAATCCGTTCAATCACATGCCGGTCCTCGCTCTGATGGTTGAATATGAGCTGAATAATCACAATATTAGATGTGTTCCGGTGTCTGCACGAGAAAAGCATCCTTGTAGATTTGCTTCTTCCTCAACTGCTGCAGTACGTTTTTTGCTTCTGTTCTTGACTCATAAGGACCGGCAAAAACCTTTGTGGCAGAATAGTTTTTGCGCACATGTTCAAGATTGAAAGCAACCTCTTTCTGGGGGAACATTTTTTCAATATAGAACTTCGTCTCCTTGGCACGATCCAGGGCAGGAAATGTCCCCATCGTGATTCGATACCCATTGGACTGGTTCTTCATCGACGCATTGCCCGCCATCTTGTTCTGACGATTGATCTTATTGATCAGAGACTGGGCTCTTTCATGACTGAAAACCTGTCGGGATACCAGCTCGATAAAATCATATTTCTCACCATCCGATTTCTGGTAGACTGGCTCGCCATCCCGTCGCAGCGCCTCAATATACTCCTCTTTACATGCGTCATAAGAACACTTTGCGACCTGGATAAGGTAGCTGCGCCTTGCCGGAGCCGGTTTTGCAGGCGGAGGTATCTCGGGTTCAGGCTCCATCCTCAAAACCGGCTGCTTCTCCAATTTAATAGGCAATTCGGCCGGCATGATCACTTTGGGGGGGGGCTGCTCTCCGACAACGGGGGTAGGCGGCATCAATTCAGGAGCTCGCAAAAAGAACCAATAGGCAGCTCCACCACCGCCACCAAGAAGCAGAATAAGAATCAGGATGATAAATTTCAGTTTTCCGCCCTTGCCTTTTTCTTTGGGCGCTTTTTCCTTCTTAACTGGGGCAGGCTTGGCCTCTTCTATCTCTTCCGGCTGGGAAAAATCTGCTTCTTCGGCCTCACTTTCACCACCACCACCGCTGTCGTCCATATCCTCGATTGAAGAGAGATCCTCAAAAAACGAATCCAGCTCACTATCGCTGTCGGTGCCGCCACCCGCATCGCCACCGAGCTCATCATCCCCCATCATATCATCGAGCTCACCGGCAAAATCGTCACCCGAATCGTCATCAAGTTCTAAATCATCATCACCAAAATCCAGGTCGTCTTCAGCCATCTTCTTCCTATTTAAGAGATTTCAATATTGAGTATAGCCAATACCTATCAATTTTTTTTATCTGCCGCAACGATTAGTATCTTTTTCTCAAATTATACGCGCCAATAGGAAATTCAATCAATTCTGCAGAATGCTGGTTATTGTGAATCCATTTTCTGGGCGATCATAAACAAGCCGTTCAATGTCAGGTCATCAACAATCTCCTCTATTGTCAACGATGCTGGCTTAATCAAGCTTGCAAGGCCTCCGGTGGCAATAACCTTCGGTTTAAGACCCAGCTCGAGTGATATTTTTTCCACCATCGAATCTACCAATCCTGCATAGCCGTAAACAACGCCAGATTGCATGCCATGAATGGTATTTTTCCCTATCACGGTCGGTGGTTTCTCCAGTTTGATACGTGGCAGTTTAAACGCTTTAGATGTCAGTGCCTCCAGGGACAAGCCCAAACCGGGCGCTATAACGCCGCCCAGATAGGCACCTGTTTCAGAGATCACATCAAAGGTGGTTGCCGTTCCGAAATCGATGATCACCAAGGCGCATCCATACCTTGCAAACCCGGCTGAAGCATTTAACAATCGATCTGCTCCGACCTCCTGAGGAAAATCCATTTCAACTTTCATGTCGGGAAAGCAA
>JAHJRI010000305.1 GCA_018830885.1 bacterium
AATCCGCAAGCTGATCGTGCAGTTCAATTGTTGTGTAACCGTTTGAACGAAACGGAGACGATCTATCCGGGGACAAATTTTAAGCTGAACTTCGAATTGGTATCAAATTAAAGTCCCCCAATTCAGGAGTTCTGAACTTAATAAGCAGTGACCAGTCAGAAAATCGTTTCATGGTTACCCTTTTGAAGTATTGTCAAAAGAACGGGGACAGAAAATGGGAAAGATCGATAACAATATCGGAGGACAAAATGATTCGTTCACGATATCAAAATTAAAAAATTTTTCAAAGCAAAAACTTTTTCACGGCATCAACTTGATCCGCACAATATTGATGAAATTAAAAGAACATCCTGTCAAAGACTTGCATTTACCCCTTCGAAATGACAAACTGGTGGCGATTTGACCGATACCACTTCCATTCTGATTGTCACCATTCAAGGAGAATAAGCCATGGGTGTACGCGATTTTACCATTTACGATTTTATACAAAGAAACGCTCAGCTCTATCCGGATCGTGATGCCATCGTTTTCAATGATCAAAGACTCAGTCACAAGGTATATAAGGAAAGATGTGACAGCCTGGCCTCCGGTCTCAGCAAGGCAGGTATCAAGCTGGGTGACCGCCTGGCGGTGATCGCCCACAACAGTGATGAGTTCATGATTCTGTATGGGGCAGCCGCCAGAATCGGGGCTATCATTCTGGCAATTAACTGGCGGTTTCAACCGGAAGAGGTTGCCTATGTACTGCAGGATTGTAAACCGAGATTTGTCTTTGCCGGTGCCGATTACCAGCAGACAGTTCTGGAGATAGCTGGCAAAACCGACTTTATTGAGAAGTGTTACAGCATTGGCGCTGGCGATCTGAAGCCTGGCTTTCTTGCGTTTCAATCGCTTTTTGCAGACCCGGCAGGCGAACCGGCCCCCGATATCTCGGCAGATGCCGGGTTTGTCATTATCCACACGGCAGCCGTGGAAGGACATCCACGGGGTGCTCTGCTAAGCCAGGCCAACTGCATCTATTCAAGCCTGATCGCCATCCATGAATACGAACTGGACCCGGACGGATGCCATATCTGTATCCTGCCGCTCTTCCATGTGGCCGGTCTGAATCTCTCTATTTCAATGATGCACGCCGGCGGGAAAAACGTCATTCTTGAGCGGTTTGATCCTGAGTTGACCTTGAAGGCGATCGAAAAAGAGAAAGGCACCGTCTTCTTCAATTTTGCTCCCATCCTCGGCATGCTGATGGATAAATATGAAGCAGGCTCCTATGATATTTCCAGTATCCGGCACCTGAGCGGTATGGATCACCCGGATAATATCAAACGATTCATGAAACTGGCACCAACCGCTGTCTATCATACCGGATTTGCCCAGACGGAGGCCATGGGGGTAAGCGGTTGTCCCATTACAGAAAAACCAGGCAGCGCGGGCAAACCCACGCCACTGGCCAGGGTCGCCCTTTTTGACGACTTCGACAATGAAGTGCCTGTCGGAACCCCTGGTGAAATCTGTGTCCGATCACCAACCGTTTTTCTGGGCTACTGGGGACTGGAAGCGGAAACAGCCTTCACCTTCAGAAACGGATGGCACCACACAGGCGATATCGGTCGCTTTGATGAGCAGGGATATCTCTGGTATGTCAAACGAAAAGCACAGAAAGAGCTGATTAAACCCGGAGGCGAGAACGTGTATCCGATCGAGGTGGAAAAAGCGGTACTCGATCACCCATCGATTGCCGAAGTGGTTGTCATCGGGGTCCCGGATCCCAAGTGGGGTGAAGCCATCAAGGCCGTCTGCGTCCTCAAACCCGGAAAGTCCCTGGACCCCAAGGAGTTGATCGAATTTGTCGGATCAAAAATCGCCCGCTATAAAAAACCCCAGCAGGTCGTTTATGTCGATTCCCTGCCTAAAACCAGCGAAAACGAAATCGACAGGGAACGTGTGAAAAAAGATCACGGAGCCAAATATTAAATCGATATATCCATCCGGTTCAACTCTCCCTGACTGACAGTATAAACTCTGATCGAACGATTGGAGTTTATACTTAATTGAAAACAGTTACCATTTTTTTTAATTCACCTCTTTTTCCTTGACATAATCGGGACAAAGATTCATCTTAAAAAAAGTGCATCATATGATGGAAACAATTAATGGAACATATTTTTTCAAAAATAGGGAATACCCGTGCCGACACCTCTGGAAAAAGCAAGAAAGAACCCTGATTCAATGAAAGCCAAGATTCTCTCTTCTGCGAGACATCTGTTTGGAGAATACGGCTATCATGGCGTAACCACGCGTATGATAGCCAAGGCGGTCAGTATTGATATTTCGACCTTGCACTATCACTGGGGGGATAAGGAAAACCTGTATGAAGCCGTCATTACCGATATCCATGACGAAATTATCGGGGTTTTACGGGATATTGAAAAGATAGCCCATGGGAAATCGATTGGGTTTCGTTTGGAGGTGGCAATCGATATCATGTGTGACTATCTGTTTAACAAACCGGAGGTACCCAAACTGACTGTAGTCAGTTTTTTTACCAAAACAAGACCCGATGGTATCCAGGACAACCGGCTGGCCGCGCACACCCCCAATGTTGTCATTGCAATGGGGCTGGCGCCGGATAAGGACGGGGTCTCGCCAAGGGATACGGCCATGGTCCTGGCGATATCCAACGCCATATATTCCTTTACATCCGGTGAAACGACGTTTCGAAACATTTTGAAGGTAGAGCACGAAGAGTATATTACGATAGTGAAAGATACGTTGAAGCTGATACTGCTTCCTGCGTTTACTAAAAAAATCAGCCAGAACTGATCAGAAACGCTCTGCCATCAGTATCTGGCAAGTATACCCGCATGATGGTCCAATTGCAGATTGGATGTGAGGGAGAGTATTTTTATCCGTCCGGTGACACCTGGTTGTTCAATATTCCATGCTGTTAGCTGGTGGGCAGGTAGACCGGCAATGAAAGGCTCAGACACATGCTGCACTCACAAGTCGATGGTTCTGTCTGACCATCGTCCTGGCTGAGTCAATGAGCCGCTTTACTATAACGATTAAGGAGAATAAAAATGGGCGAAATCAGTTTTGAAGGAAGAGTCGCGATCGTGACCGGCGCAGGCGCCGGTTTGGGAAAGACCTATGCACTTGAGCTTGCCAGAAGGGGCGCCAAGGTCGTGGTCAATGATCTCGGTGGTGCCAGGGACGGTTCCGGTGCCAGTTCCTCCGCTGCCGATCAGGTGGTGGATGAAATCAAACAGGCCGGTGGCCAGGCGGCCCCCAACTACGATTCTGTGGCAACGATCGAAGGTGGGGCCAATATTGTAAAGACAGCAGTAGACAACTTTGGAAAAGTCGATATCGTCATCAACAACGCTGGCATTCTCAGAGACAAGAGCATTGTGAAAATGGAGGAGCAGGAATGGGATCTGGTGATGGCCGTGCATCTCAAAGGGGCCTTCTGTGTCACCCAGCCGGCCTTCAAAGTGATGAAAGCGAATGGTTACGGTCGGGTGGTGAACACCGCCTCTGGCGCAGGACTGTATGGCAATTTTGGTCAGATCAACTACAGTTCTGCTAAAATGGGTGTTCTTGGGGTGATGCATTCGGTTCATATCGAAGGCGCCAAGTACAATATCAAAGCCAATACCATTGCTCCCATTGCTGCCTCCCGTCTGACCGAGGATGTCATGCCGCCTGAGATTTTTGCAAAGCTGGATCCGAAGTTTGTCACCCCATTGGTGATCTATCTCGTTTCTGAAGAAAACCAGGACTCCGACATGATCTTTAACTGTGCTGCAGGATGGTTCAGCCGCACGGCCATCATGTGCGCTCCCGGAACAATCATTGGGGACGGCGTGGGTGATATTTCAGCTGAACAGGTACAGGAGCAATGGTCAAAAATTACCAGTCTTGATGAAGCCAAAGTGCTAACAGGCGGTGTCAATGACAGTTTTGGCTATCTGGCACCGTTAATGACAGGTGGGTTGTCAACCGGTCCGAAAAAATAAGCAAAAAGTACCGGCGGAGAGCCGGGCGATTTCCATGCGGTGACAGGGCCGGGTAAACCGGCCTTGTCCGTTTAGCCTTTATAAATTTCGGTCCCGTGGGTCTTGATCCAGTTCTTCTTAAAAATATTCTTTGCTTCCAGGACCTTATCCACTTCCAGAATCAGGATGGCCTCCCCTCCTGTCAGGTTGATAAAGGGATAAAGACTGGAGACATTGACATTTGCCTCGATGAGTGTCCTTAAAACAGCATTCAACCCGCCTGGATGATCCGGAGCGGACACCGCTATCACTTCTTTGGTAGAAGTGGTAAACCCCTTGCTGTTCAGAACCGAGACCGCCTTGTCAGGATCGTCAACCACAATCTGCAGTTGCACCGGTTCCAGTCTGGCCGCGGCCATGATCGCCTTGATATTGATCTGTTCGACTTCCAGTATGTCACAAATCTGATGAAGCTTGCCGGGTTCATTATCAACGGCGATGGAAACTTGTCTGATTGCCATAGTCATATCCTTCTCTATTCAAATGGAAATTTATCATAACCGATCATCATTGCCTTAATAACACTCTCAGCCACTTTCTTCTTTCGTCCCATCAGCATTTCGACACTTTTCTGCAGGGATTCGATGTTTACCACTTTCGCCAACTTGACAAAAGATCCCAGAATGATCATGTTGGTCGACCGGATATTGCCTATCTCCTGGGCTAATTCACTGGCTGGCACCGGAAAGGCGCTGATATCACCCCGCACCGGGATTTCGTCGACAATGCTTGAGTTATACAGCAGCCGCCCTCCGGATTGCAGCCGGTTGATAAACGTCAATACTGACGGCTGGTTCATCGAAAGCAGAAAGTCAGGTGATGAAACGACGGGGGAGGCGATTTCCTGATCGGAAATACACAGGGTGCAGTTCGCAGTTCCACCGCGCATGGCCGCGCCATACTCAGGTAAAAATGTGACGTGAAAGTCTTCGAGCATGGCCGCATTCCCAAGGATGTTGCCGATGGTTAAAACGCCCTGGCCACCTGAACCGGCAAAAAGCAGTCTCGCTATCATTTCGTCTCTCTTTTATCGGTTAACACGCCCAGAGGAAACTCGCTTGCCAGAACATTATCGATCCATTTGCAGGAGTCCAGAGTGTTCATTTTCCAGTTTGTGGGGCACGGAGATAAAACCTCAATGATTGAATAACCCAGATTATCCACCTGTGTCTCAAATGCGATCTTGATCGCCTTTTTTGTCCTGCGAATATTTTTCGGAGAACTGAGCGAGACCCTTTCCGCATAGACGACACCCTTAAATTCAGCCACGATATCTGTTATGTGCAGCGGATACCCATCCACATCCGGTGACCGCCCCAGAGGAGAGGTTGTGGTTTGCTGCTCCAGAACGGATGTCGGAGCCATTTGTCCGCCCGTCATGCCGTATACAGCGTTGTTGATAAATATCACCGTGAATTTTTCACCGCGATTGGCAGAATGAATGGTTTCCGCTGTCCCAATAGCAGACAGGTCACCATCACCCTGATAAGATAGTACAAAAAGGTCCGGGCGGGCCCGCTTGATACCCGTCGCAATGGCGGTTCCTCTGCCATGGGCTGCTTCGATCATATCAAAATCCAGATAGTTATAGGCTAGAACAGCACATCCGGCAGGATTAACACCAATGGTGCGCTTTCCCAGATCCATCTCCTCCAGCAGTTCCGCGATGATTCTATGAACGATCCCGTGGCCGCATCCCGGGCAGTAGTGGGTAACGACATCCTTCTTGTAATATATGGGCCATTCGTTTTTAAGCTTCATGATTTAAGTCCTTTTTTTTCCTGGTACTCACGGTAAACAAATCTGGCAAATTCTGCAGGTGTCGGAATAATACCGCCGGGTCTGCCGTGAAAAGAAATATCCGCCATTCCGCCGATGGCGAGCTGAACGTCTTCCAGCATCTGTCCGGTACTCATTTCAAAAACGATAAACTGCTTGATCGATCGAGCCAGCTCCTGCAGGATCTTCTTGGGAAATGGCCAAAGGGTGATCGGCCGAATCAACCCCGCCTTGATGCCATCTTTGCGAATACGGTTGATGGCACCTTTGGCGATTCGGGCCGTCGTACCATAAGCGATAATCACCAGCTCCGCATCATCCATCATGTATGCTTCGTATCGTGTTTCCTTTTCGGCAATCTGCTGGTATTTCCGTTCCAGTTTCCAGTTATGCCGCTCCATTTCCGAGGTATCCAGCACCAGTGAGGCCATATATCTACTGGGGCCGTCTCCACAACCCTTCAGGGCCCACTCTTTTTCCGGCAATGATTTGACAGGTTCCGGAAAAACAACCGGTTCCTTGGTCTGTCCCATCATGCCGTCACCCAAAATCATCACCGGTGTTTTATAGCGGTCGGCCAGGTCAAAGGAGAGATATGTCAGATCGGCAATCTCCTGCACCGACCCCGGAGCCAGAACAGGGGTTCTGTAATCGCCATGTCCCCCGCCGCGGGTCGCCTGGAAATAATCTCCCTGCGCAGGCGCAATGTTGCCAAGTCCAGGCCCACCCCGCATGACATTAACAATAACAGCCGGCAATTCAAAACCGGCCAGGAATGAGATTCCTTCCTGTTTCAAACTGATCCCCGGACTGGAGGAGGACGTCATCACGCGGGCACCGGTGGATGAAGCCCCGATAACCATGTTGATCGCCGCAGTTTCACTTTCAGACTGCACAAAAACACCGCCTGCCTTGCGCAGATGCACAGCCATGTATTCGCCCAGTTCATTCTGGGGTGTAATGGGATAGCCAAAATAGCATGTGCAACCGGCCCTGATAGCGGCTTCCGCAAAAGTGTGATTACCACTGATAAATACTTTATTCATAGTATACCTCAAGTACAAGATCAGGACAGACCAGGGTACAGATCATACAGCCGGTGCAGGCCTTCTGGTCAACTACCTCAGCATAATTGTATCCCATTTGATTAATATTCTCAGACGTTTGCAGTACTTGCGGCTTGCAGAATTCCACACAGAGACAACATCCCTTGCATAGATCCTTCTTGACAACCACCTGATATTTTTTCTTTTCTTTTGCCACCGGGGGTTAACCTGTTTAAATGGTTTGGATTTGGATTGAACCTGGACCGACCAGTTATCCGATGCTGTCAGATTGACGTCATTACCAGTTGATGACTACCAGGTTTAACTGATCGAATCAAACCTGCAACCAATATCCGTCCTTGGCTGTCTGCCCTGCGGTCTCGTGTTGTAAACACGCCGGGCGGTTTGATCAATTCGATAGCGGGCATACACGCTGGGGAAGATTGAACAAGGAATCCCTTCGCAGACAGTCCTGAACTCGCCGTTTTTCCATCGCTCATTTCAAAAAAACGGGAGATGGTTGTGATTTTCGAACTGGAGATCACTGGTACCGGGTCCTATTATTGATGAAAGATCTCAAAAAAACAACCCCTGAATTAGCCGATCATTGACTTCAGATAAAATTAAATCGGAACAGACTCATTTTCCCGGTTATTCAGTCTCACCAGATCTGTTTCCTTCCCGGCAGAAGGATCATAAAGAATCATATAAAAACAGGGGGATAACTATGACAAAAAAAAGGGAGGTTCAAAAACCCGTGCAACCACTACGGTTTCTCAATATTATAAAAAAGCAGATTGCAGAGATCTTCGGTCAGACTCTCTGAGGGGATCTCCCGGTTAAAGATGATCCGGGTCAGACAGATATGTTCAATGCTTCCCAGGACGCTCTGCCGGATGATTTTTGGAGGAATATCATCCCGTATCTCACCCTTCTGGATGCCCTCTTCAATGATGTCCAGTAGAATATTACTGTAGTTTCTCACCAGGCTATAGGTTTCGCTTTTGAAATAATCCTGATGGTTTCTGACTTCAATCAACAGAATACGGGCAAAAACCCGATTTGTAGAGTAGACATGAAAATGAGTCCAGATCAGTTTTCGAATCTTGTTGACAGTCCCCTTGATTCCCTTGAGATCCGTCAGCGTGCGGTCATGATAATCTTCCAGATATTTACTGAGTACCTGGTGCAGCAAATCCCGTTTATCTTTGAAATATTTATAAATCAGAGCTTCAGTCACGCCCGCCATTTTCGCAATTTCAGCCGTTGTGATGGCGTTAAACTCCTTGTTTTCCAGCAGTTCGATGAGCGCATCAACGATCTTGATTCGACCTGGCGGATATGCTTTTTTGGTAGCTACAGTCATAGTTTGATGTTTCTGTGTAGACGTTCCTGATTGGCCAGTGG
Source organism: bacterium (assembly GCA_018830885.1). GTDB lineage: Bacteria > SAR324 > SAR324 > XYD2-FULL-50-16 > XYD2-FULL-50-16 > JAHJRI01. Next base: position 8,291 of record JAHJRI010000305.1, read on the forward strand.
TTACAACTGTACTTGATCACTGGATCGATGCGGCTGGTGGTTTTTTACAGGCATCCGGGGAAGAATTCCCTTTTCTTCAACCGACTGTCCTTCCGATAGAAAAGTAACCATTACCACAAAGGGCCCTTGTGTTTTTTTCAAAGCTATCAGTTTATTCGGGGCAGGTCAAGAAAGTCTAACCTCAATGGTCTTTTTAAGAGCCTAGAATTATTGACAATAAACATGTATCCCGTGTCATTGGGGGAGACTTCGTCCAGTAGCGGCTTGACATTCCAGATAAAGGTTAGTAATCCTCACCTGACAGGTGCATTCAGCGATGGTCTCCAAAAACACTGCTGGAACAATCTGCGATTTAATTCAGATAGTTAGTCCTCGGACACAAGACCTCGAATCGCACCGCAGGGACAAACATCCGCGCAGGATCCACAATCGGTGCACAAATCCGGATCAATAACGGGACCCGTCGCTGCGTCTGCATGAATGGCCCCCATGGGGCATTCCAACAGGCATTTACCGGATCGCTGACAGGTTTTGAGATCGATGTGGTAGGACATGACAAAGCATCTGAAATAGTAGTCTGAGAGGTGACCGCTGAATTTGACTGGATGGTTAAACCGAAACTTTAGCCTACTATTTGACTGAGAAAACATCAACGGGGAGGAGTGATGATTGAAAAAGGACCATTCAAGATTGAAAAAATGAACCATATTGCTTATTTGATTCTGAACAGACCCGAAAAAAGAAACGCCATGGGTCATGATTTTTTTACTTTACTGGTAGAAATTTTTGACGATTTTAACCTCGATCCGGAAATACGGGTGGTGGTTATCAAGGCCGAGGGCAAAAGCTTCACTGCAGGAATCGACCTGATGCAGTTGGGATCTTTGATGGGAGATGGGGGTGCAGACTCCAGGGAAAATCTACGGAAAACCATTCTACAGGGTCAGGAAAGCATGAACAGTATTGAGCGTTGCACAAAACCAGTGATTGCTGCAGTCCACAGTCACTGCATCGGGGGTGGGGTTGATCTGCTCAGTGCATGTGATATCAGAATCGCCAGTGAAGATGCTGTTTTCAGTATCCGGGAAACAAGAATCGGTGTCATCGCGGACGTTGGCACGCTGCAGCGTCTGCCCTTTATCATCGGCCATGGGTGGTTCAGGGAACTGGCCCTGACAGGCCGGGATTTTTCAGCTGAAGAAGCCTTGACGATGGGTTTTATTACCAGAATCTGCAAGAATAGACAGGAACTTCTGGCAGAAGCGGATCGACTGGCAGCTGAAATTGCCAGTTGTGCCCCGCTGACAGTCCAGGGAACCAAGGATGTGATTCTCTATAGCCGGGATAACGGTATTCGGTCCGGTTTGCAGTATGTTGCCCAGAAGAATGCGGCTGCCCTCAAATCGGAAGATCTGCTTGAAGCACTCAACGCTTTTATGGAGAAAAGAGCGCCTTTGTTTAAAGGGAAATGAACCTGGCGCTCTACTCCCTGAAAGCCGATCTCGGGAATAACTGTTTGATTATTCAGACAAATAATTGATTTCCTGCCGGGCGTACCTTGACTTCGCGGCAAAAGTCGATTAGGATGGCTGCTCAATCAAATGATGTAATTATCGAATGGAACCCTTCGATGTGTTCAGACGGACTCGCACCACAGGAGAAGGTCATCACGGAGATGTAGAGGAGGATTTGAGATGGGGCCGTTAACAGGAATGAAAGTAGTAGAGTTAGGGGGAATTGGTCCGGGGCCGTTTTGTGCGCAGATGTTGGCTGATATGGGTGCCGATATTATCCGCATTGATCGGAAAACCCCTTCGGCGGTGGCACAGGAGACCCAATATGAAGTCTTACATCGCAATCGACGATCCGTGGTCGTGGATCTGAAAAAGCCGGCCGGGGTGCAGACGGTTTTAAGACTGGTTGCAAAGTCTGAGGCGCTGATCGAAGGGTTCCGGCCGGGTGTTATGGAACGGCTCGGATTGGGACCGGATGTCTGTTTTAAACAGAATCCGGCACTGACCTATGGTCGCATGACCGGCTGGGGGCAGGACGGACCATTGTCAAAAGCAGCCGGACACGACATCAATTACATCTCGCTTTCCGGGGCGCTGCATGCTATTGGCCGCAAGGGTGAAAAGCCGGCCATTCCATTGAATCTGGTCGGTGACTTTGGGGGTGGTGGGATGCTGTTGGCCTTTGGAATCATGTGTGGTGTATATGAAGCCCGAAATTCGGGTCAGGGACAGGTTGTGGACGCATCCATGGTAGAAGGTGCCGCAGCGCTGGCAGGGATGTTTTATGGCTTGTATGCCAGCGGATTTCAGAGTAATCAAAGGGGGACCAACCTTCTGGATGGTGGGGCCCATTTTTATGATACTTATGAAACAGCGGACGGAAAATGGATCTCCATTGGTTCCATCGAACCCCAGTTTTATGCCCTGCTTCTAAAACATACCGGGATTGAGGATGAAGCCTTTCAAAACCAGATGGCAAGCGACCGCTGGCCGGAATGGAAGGAGAAGTTGACGGCAGTCTTTAAAACCAAAACCAGGGATCAGTGGTGTGACATCATGGAGGGAACCGATGTCTGTTTTGCTCCGGTGCTCTCTTTTGCGGAGGTCCAGAACCATCCTCACAACAAGGCAAGGAAGTCCTTCATTGATGTCAACGGCGTTCTGCAACCGGCCCCGGCACCTCGATTCAGCCGCACCCAACCGGAAATGCGGTATCCTCCCCCGCATAAAGGGGAACACAACGAATCCGCACTCATGGATTGGGGGTTTCAAAAGGAGGAGATTGAATCCCTGAAATCAGACCAGGTCATCTGAACGGTTTTTTCTGTTTAACCTGAAATATTAGTCACCGCCGACAAAAGGAAAACACCCGCAGACAGTCAGACAGACCGGGGCAGGTTTGTTAACCTCAGCCTGCTGGACGATGGCGTGCGGCTATTCTGAAAACAGCAGTCAGCAGCTTCTAAATAATCGAGGAGAAGATATGATAAAGGATCCGGTATTCCAACCATTGGTAATCAACAAACTTGAAATAAAAAACCGCATCTGCATGCCGGCCATGCATTTGAATATGGCAGAGGATTTCATGGTTACCGATCGGCTGGTTCAATTTTATGCGGAACGGGCAAGGGGGGGCGCCGGACTGATAACGGTCGGATTTGCCACCGTGGATGAGTATTCCGCCGGAACGACCAATATCGGCGCTCATAGGGATGACTTTATTCCAGGTTTAAGCCGTCTGGCAGCCGCCATCAAGGAAAATGGCGCCCGGGCGGCAGTCCAGATCAACCACGGTGGTAAAAACACCCATTCCATGATGATCGGGGGAAAAACACCGGTTGCAGCATCTGCTGTTTTATCCAGGATGACACGGGAAACGACCCGGGCCCTGGAGACCGATGAAATACCTCAAGTGATTGACAGTTTTGCCCAGGCCGCCCTTCGTGTCAAAAACGCCGGTTATGATGCGGTTGAGGTTCTGGCAGGAACCGGCTACCTGATCAGTTCCTTTTTATCGCCATTGACCAATCAAAGAAACGATGAATGGGGGGGATGCTTTGAAAACAGAATGCGTTTCGGTGTTGAAGTTTTTAAGGCCATCCGGAAAGCAGTGGGACCTGACTATGCACTGCTTGTCAGGATGAACGGCAATGACCTGATGCCGGAAAGTGTCGGACGGTTGGATCTGCAGACTTTTGCCAGAAATCTGGTTGCTGCGGGCGCTGATGCGGTCAACATCAATGTGGGATGGCATGATGCCAGAATTCCCCAGATTGTGACGTCAGTCCCCAGAGCAGCCTTTGGCTATCTGTCAAAGGAGATGAAAGAACAGATCAGTGTCCCGGTTTTTACCGGACATCGCGTTCATAATATCGAAACGGCACGGGTGCTGATCAGAGATGATGTCTGTGATATGGTTGCCATGGGACGGGCATTGATAGCCGATCCTTACATGCCGGAAAAGGCACGGACCGGCAGGGAGAAGGATGTTGTCCACTGCATCGCCTGTGCCCAGGGCTGTTTTGACCACCTTTTCGAGTTGCAGCAGGTGCGTTGTCTCTGCAATCCCAAAGCGGGCAGAGAATCAGAATGTCTGATTAAAAAGACAACGACACCCAAAAAGGTGATGGTTATCGGTGGCGGTGCCGCAGGCATGAGCGCAGCGCTGGCTGCTGACGAAAGAGGGCATTCCGTAACCCTGTTTGAAAAGAGCCTTGAACTGGGCGGCCAGCTGCATCTGGCAGGGGCTCCTCCCGGCAGGGAGGAGTTCCGTGAGTTAGCCGTGGATCTGGCCAGACAGGTTGAGTTGAGTGGGGTGACACTCAAACTGGGGACACCCGTTGATGAAGCGTGTCTTGAAGTGGAAAAGCCCGATTTTGTATTGTTGGCGACCGGGGCAACACCCATAACGCTGCCTATTCCGGGCGTGGACCTGCCGAACGTGGTTCAGGCCTGGGATGTACTGACAGAAAAAGTGCGCTGTGGTAAAAAAGTGGCCATCATCGGTGGTGGTGCCGTCGGCGTGGAGGTAGCGCTGTATCTGGCTGAAAAAGGGACCCCATCCGGCGATGCCATTAAATTTCTGCTGATTAATGGGGTGGAAACACCTGAGGATTTATTGAAAATAGCGACAAATGGTACAAAAAAGGTGGTCCTGCTGGAAATGCTGGAAAAAGTCGGCAAGGATATCGGTAAATCCACGCGCTGGGTCATGATGCAGGATCTGTCCCGTTTCGGTGTCACCGTGAAAACACAGACCAAAGCTGCAGAGATAACCCCCACCGGTGTCCGGGTTGAAATCGATGGGCAGATCGAAGAGATCCAGGCTGATACTGTCGTACTGGCATCCGGATCCAAATCAGAAAATGCATTCAAGATGGTTCTCGATCAAAAAAATATTCCCTATGAGATCATCGGGGACGCCAGGCAGATCGCTCTTGCTTATGACGCCATTCACAACGGCTTCGAGTCTGGCAGCAAAATATAAATGATCAGCGAAACCGGCCATCCCACAGAGGTTTCGCTGCCATCCGCATCCTTTTTGCTTCATTCCCAACGTCGAACGCATTGTCAGAGATCATTTCCGTCACTCATACTGCGACTGACGGAAATTGCATGACTGTGCTTTCCGGCCTTTACTTCTGATTTACTCATTTTTCTGTTTCAGCGCCCTGATTGTTCAGGGTACTATTTGAATTCAAGTTCCATGCTGATATATTTTAAACTACTGGGCACTGCTGTATTCTGGGGTGGAACCTTTATTGCCGGCAGAATCGTTTCCCGTGAGATGGATCCCTATTCAGCTGCGTTTATTCGGTTTTTCATCGCCTCTCTCTTTTTGTTATCCGTCATTCGGATACGAACCGGGTATCTACCGATGCTGAAGAAAAATCAGATCATTCCGGTGATACTATTGGGCATGACAGGGATATTTTCTTATAATGTGCTTTTTTTCAAGGGTCTGCACACGATTCAAGCAGGGCGGGCAGCCCTGATTATTGCATTGAATCCCGCTTTCATCAGTCTCATCGCATCCATTATCTTTAAAGAACGATTGACCCTCCTGAAAGGTGCAGGCATTCTGACCTCGTTTCTGGGTGCGGCAGTTGTCATCACCTATGGCAACCTGGGCAATATTACCGATATACCATTGAGCCAGGGCGATCTGTTGATTTTCGGGTGTGTGATTTCATGGGTCAGTTATTCCCTGATCGGGAAAATTGTCATGACCGGTCTTTCTCCATTGATTTCAGTCGGGTATTCGTCAGCAGTCGGGGCACTGGCCCTTCTGGTGCCAGCAGCACTGAATGGCGTTTTTACCCAAGTCATATCAATTTCCCTTGAGGAATGGGGGTCCCTCTTCTATCTCGGATTTTTTGGAACAGTACTGGGATTTTTCTGGTACTATGAAGGAATTAACCGGATCGGCCCCATGAAGGCCAGCGTATTCATCAACTTTGTGCCAGTCAGCGCCATTATACTCGCCTATCTGATCCTTGATGAACCGGTGACTGGATCACTCATCAGCGGAGCTGCCCTTGTTCTGAGCGGTGTCCTGCTGACCAATTTTTCAGATCAGATAAGACGTCTGTTTCGCCGAGCCTGAACCTTCTCAATGTTGAGTATTGCCAAAAACCGGCGGCATGCTCCGTTTGTCGAGAGTGAGGGCCTCAGTCAGGAAGGAGTGTTTTTTGAAATTGACACAGGTTACCCGTATGCGTCGCGGTTAACTCAGCCTGTTTGGTCAGCCAGGTGTTATGATGCCTTAAATTCGGCTTCACGGCTGACCCTGAAATTCCTTCCTTTTTGAGAAGATTGATTTCGGACTTCTCAATGAGTGAATAGGCAGCCATGATCTCTTTTTGAAAACCGTCGATAACTTTATTTAGCCGTTTCATCGCCAAATCAACCGAGATATCGGGATTCAGTGACGCGATGCCTTCGAGTATGTGCCGGTTTGCTTCGACCTGTGTCAGGCTCAGTTCCCGGGAAAGCCACTGTAAAGCAGCATTTCGGGCAAACACCCGCTGTTCCGGCTCAAAGGCTGCAATTTCGCTTTTAATATCCGTCTGGCGCTTGATGTTCTGGAGATATCTGCGGGCAATCGCTTCGCCTTTGGATAAGCTCTCCTTTTTATGCTCCTCCCTGATTTCTTCCAGGTTCAGTGCCGGCATTTCCGCCACTTTTTCCATGGCCAGTTCAAAAGCGGTTTTGACTCTACCTTCTCCCATCGTGGTTCCTTACTATATTGAAAACCAAAAAGTGACTATGCACCACTTTTTCGCAGTTAATGGGGTCGTGACCTGTATGTGATTGAACGGATTGGGAGCGGTTCAGCATCGCCAGGATGGCGATGTCAACGACCGACCTCGGAGGTGAGAAGCGAAGCTTGCAGCTTCGATCCTGGATACCTGCCGAGAATGAGTTCAATTACATACAGGTCACGACACCTTTCGCAATATTCAGCTGGATAGTTACACCAAAAACAATAACCGTCACAATCCGGGTTCAGGCCTCAATCAGCATCTGTTGTGCCAGAAACCGGAAATTATCCCGGACCTCGTCCCTGCCCTCTATCAGTCCAGGATGCCCGTAGGGGTGACCACACAGCAACCATTCGATGTCAAGGGATGAAACCCGCTTGATACTTTGTTTCATCTGGGAAAGGTCTCCTCCCGGCAAATCGGTTCGACCGGTACTGCGATAAAATATCAGGTCACCTGCAATCAATACCTTTTCTTTTGGCCAGTAGAGTGCGACATGTCCCGGTGAATGTCCGGGACAGTGCAAAATATCGACCGTCAACGGGTTCAGGCGTCCCAGTTTCAGCTGCCCTTCATTCAACAGCAGATCGGCTTTGCCTCCCATCCTGTCGTAAACTTCCGCTTCAATCCGGTGGATGGCTACACGGGCATTGAGCCGGGTTTGGAAAAAACCGGCCGCTTCGACATGGTCTGGATGACAATGGGTCAGCAGGATCAGACCGATTGCACCCGGATCAAGTCCATCGTTTTGAATTCCCTGCAGAAGCATTTCAAGCGCGGGTTCTCCCGTTCCCTTGGTTTTAATATGACCCGGGTCTATGATCAAATGCCTGTTTTGATCGAGACAGTTGGAAATCAGGTAGGTATTACAGTTATTGTCCTTGCCCTGCCAGACATAGGCATGGAGGTTTTTTAAGAGTTGCATAGCATTTCAGGGATATGTCCAGCGCCCGTGGTGGATTCAAGGGTAGATGCAGAAAAGCGTTCTGCTATCGCTGACAACTTATTAATTTAATCGACGGAAACGGCAACAATTGGCCGATATCATCTGTCATAAAAGTGCTGCCCGTTTTTCCAGACCCCAATCTCCTGTCTGATACCATTGATCTTTTCCTAACCTCTTTTCCCGAAGTTTTGTAACTATGTCGCAAGGGTGAGCTCGAAAGCCACTATTATCCTGCGTTGAATTGGATACGTTTCAGTATAGAGCTGCCCGTAACGTCCAGAGAACTTGACGTTCACCAGTGTTTCCATATGT
>JAHJRI010000306.1 GCA_018830885.1 bacterium
ACCTTAATATTCCGGAGCAAATCCCGGCTAAATTCCGTACCGTATGAAACGGCATTCCATTGCTCAAATACCTGGGCATGCCATGCCGGTGGCCTTTTGGGAAACTCGGATATAGCCTTTTTAATTTTACTAGTCAGCATCATCTGTGGGATACTAAACAGACGATCTGAAGCAACCGAACAGGTGATGTCTGTCAATTGACAAGCCTGGAAAAAGATGAGAAAATTAGCACTCACTTGTGAAGAGTGCTAATTTTCTCCTGGTTCATTGTAATAACCGCTCTGGTTGGTTTTGGGTGTGGAAACGCCGGAGATTGAAGATATCAATTGAGTGTGACAGTTATGGAAAAGCGAGCCGAGTTAGTTTTAGAGTTGATCATCGAGCATTATATTAAAACGGCGGAACCTGTTGGTTCAAGGGCGTTGACCAAGTTAATTGATTTTAAGATATCAGCGGCCACGATTCGTAACATCATGTCTGACTTAACGGAAATGGGTATGATTGTTCAACCCCACATTTCAGCGGGCAGGATACCAACGGATCAGGGCTATCGCTATTACATCAATCAGATCCTGCATCTCGACACCCACTGCATTGTCGAGTTTTCCAAACAGGCGTACTACCCGACGGAAAAACAGGCCCAGCGTCTGGAGGACATCCTGCTGGATATCACCGGAGATTTATCCAGGGCAACGGATTGCACGAGTGTCATCATTTCACCCCAGCCGGCTGTTTCCAAGTTGAAAAAGATGGAGTTGATCAAACTCAATGAGAAACAGTTGTTGATTGTACTGGTCACGCAGATCGGGATGGTCAGAAACAAGATTGTCTATTTACGGGAGTGTCCCGACCAGAGCATGCTGGATCGGATCAAAGACCAGCTCTGCAGCATGTTTACCGGGAAGACGATTCTTGACATCCGCAATTCGCTGGTGGAGACTGTCACCCGTTTGATGGATGAGTCTGATGACACCTTTGTGCAGATGATCCGGATTGGGAAAAAGGCCTTCAGCATGGATATCGAAAATGAGGTGTTCATCATGGGTCGTTCAAAAATGTGCGCTTTTCCGGAGTTCAGGGACCAGGACCGTCTAAAGATTCTGTTTAATGTACTGGATGATAAGAAAGCACTTTTTGATACACTGCTGGGTGTCATGGATAAGGTTGGCATCCAGGTGCGGATCGGAAATGAGAACTCCTGCGATGGGCTCAACCAGTGCAGTGTCATCGCGGGCACATATGGCAGCAGTGATTACCTGCTCGGCAGTCTGGGTATCATCGGACCGATGCGAATGAACTATCCAAAGATCATTTCCGAGATCGACTATTCCGCTCAAAAGCTTTCCCACGCGCTGACCCAGTTTCTGGATTAGCCCGGGGGAGTAGAATACCGGACGTATTCAGGTAGAGGGCTGCCGGGTATCAGCAGGGCAGCCGGGACGTCAATAAACAGCATAACCAAAAATAAAATAAACATGTCGGAAAAAGAGAATAAAGAGGAAAAGGTTGGTACCACAGACGATCGCGTGGAAATAAAACATTCGGATTCGCCTGTGGAAATAAGGGAAGAATCGCCCGAACAGTCTCAAAAGACCGTATCTGAACAACCGGAGACAGGTGAGGAAGCTGTTGCCGAAGAGGCCCAGGCAGAAGAGACTGAAGTGGTTGAGGAGGAGGAAACGGATGCGTCCCGGGCAGAGCGTCTGCAACGGGAACTTGGGGAGATGAACGACAAGTATTTACGTCTGGTGGCCGAGTTTGAAAACTTCAAACGCAGAAACACCCAGGAGATGCAGACACGCTTTAAATTTGCCAACCAGTCACTGGTCACCAGTCTGCTGTCCGGAATCGACACGCTCGAACGAGCCATCGAACAGTCCCGGGATGAGGCCAATGATTCGTTAAAAGAGTTCGTAACCGGCATCGAGATGGCCATGCAGCAGTTTAACGATGCGTTCTCAAATAACCATATTGAGCGGATCGTTCCCAAGGGAGAACTGTTTGACCCCAATAAACATGAAGCCATGGGTGTGATCAACACCGATGAAGTTGAACCTGATCATATCGCCGAGGTGTTTCAGGCGGGTTACCTTCTTCACGACCGGGTTATCCGCCCGGCCATGGTACAGGTAGCAAAGAAAAAATAGAAATCCCTGATTTGGCTGGAATCTGCTAATCAAAGTAAACCTAATTATAGACAATACTTTATCCTTACGTTCAAACATCAACTGGAGAGAAAAAAATGGGAAAAGTTATCGGAATCGATCTGGGAACCACCAATTCATGTGTTGCCGTTATGGAGGGAGGGGATCCGAAAGTGATTACGAATGCGGAAGGCGCCCGGACAACGCCTTCCGTCGTTGCTTTCACCGATTCAAATGAGAGACTGGTCGGGCAAGTAGCCCGGCGTCAGTCGATCACCAACCCGGAAAAAACCATCTATGCAGCAAAACGGCTGATTGGTCGGCAATTTGATTCACCGGCGGTGCAGGCTGACAGGGCCACGCTGAGTTACAAAATGTCGAAGGCCCCCAATGGACTGGCCCAGATTGATATCGGTGACAAACACTACTCCCCGGCAGAGATTTCCGCCTTTGTTCTGCAGAAGATGAAGCAGACCGCAGAAGACTACCTGGGAGAAGAGGTTAAGGATGCGGTCATCACCTGTCCCGCTTACTTCAATGATGCCCAGCGTCAGGCAACCAAAGATGCCGGTAAAATTGCCGGACTCAATGTTCTCAGGGTTATCAACGAACCGACAGCCGCAGCGCTGGCCTACGGACTGGATAAAAAAGGGGAAGAGCTGATCGCCATTTTTGACCTGGGTGGCGGAACGTTTGATGTCTCCATTCTGGAAATCGGCGATGGTGTTTTTGAAGTCAAATCCACTAATGGCGATACGCACCTGGGTGGAGAGGATTTTGATCAACGGATTATCGATTTCCTGGCAGCAGAGTTCAAGAAAGATTACGGAATTGATCTCCGCTCTGATAAAATGGCTCTGCAGCGCTTGAAAGAGGGCGCTGAAAAAGCCAAGCATGAACTCTCCTCCTCAACCGAAACCGAAATCAATCTTCCCTTTATCACCGCAGACGCTTCAGGGCCCAAACATCTGAATATCAAGCTCAGCCGTTCAAAACTGGAGCAGCTGGTGGATGATCTGATCGAAAAAACACTGGAACCAATGAAGGCGGCCCTGCGGGATGCTAAAGTAACAACCAGTGATATCAGTGATGTGATACTTGTCGGGGGGATGACAAGAATGCCAAAAATCGTTGAAACGGTGGAAAACTTTTTTGGAAAACCCCCGCACAAAGGCGTCAATCCGGACGAAGTGGTTGCTATTGGGGCCGCCATTCAAGGTGGTGTCCTGACCGGTGATGTTAAAGACGTGCTGCTGCTTGATGTTACCCCGCTCTCACTGGGGATTGAAACCCTTGGTGGGGTGACCACCCGGCTGATTGAGCGCAATACGACGATTCCGACCAAGAAAAGTCAGGTATTTTCAACTGCAACCGACAGCCAGCCTGCAGTCAGCATCCACGTCCTTCAGGGCGAAAGGGAAATGGCCGCCGGGAACAAGACACTGGGGCGATTTGAGCTGGTCGGAATTCCACCTGCACCCAGAGGCGTTCCACAAATTGAAGTGACCTTTGATATCGATGCCAACGGTATTGTGCATGTATCAGCCAAAGACCTGGGGACAGGTAAGGAGCAGAAAATACAAATCACCACCTCCGGCGGACTTTCCAAAGAGGAAATTGAAAAAATGGTCCTGGACGCAGAGCAACACGCCGACACGGACAAAAAGAAACGTGAGATCATCGACCTGAAAAACCAGGCCGACTCTCTGGTTTACCAGAGTGAAAAGACCCTCAAGGAAAATGCCGAAAAGATACCCGAAGATGAGCAGGGGGCTATCAATGAGGCGATTACGGCGTTAAAAACCGCCATGGAGGGAGAAGACAAAGATGCATTGAAAACCGGGATCGAAAAGTTGACTCAGGCATTTCATAAAGCATCTGAAAGCATCTATAAAGCTGCAGACGCCTCTTCCCAGTCTGATCAGACAGAGGAGGAGGGAGGCAAAAAAACATCTGATGGCGGCTCTCAAAAAGGGTCAAAAAAAGATGACGACGATGTTGTCGATGCAGACTTTGAAGAGATTAAGGACTAGAAACCAGGGGACCGGTTCCTGAACCGGTCCTGTCGCTGCGAGGATAATCTTCAACCCTTTTCTCGGTCGATTCCTCGCAGCCCATCTGATTGAACTACGCAATTTCCATACTGACCCGCAAAAAACAGGAGTCGACTTGTCGAAACGTGACTATTACGAAGTGCTCGGGGTATCAAACTCAGTCACATCAGAAGAATTAAAGAAGCAATATCGGAAGCTGGCATTGAAATACCACCCGGATCGCAATCCCGATGACAAAGATGCAGAGACGGCTTTCAAAGAGGCTTCCGAGGCATATGAGGTCCTGTCCGACCCCCAGCGCCGGGCCCAATACGACCAATTTGGTCATGCTGCTGAAAACATGGGTGGAGGTGGCAGAAACCCCTTTCAGGGATCCGGATTCGGCGATATTTTTGGTGACGTTTTTTCGGAGTTTTTTGGCGGGAGCACACGCCGCTCTGATTTCAGAGGTCAGCCAGGTTCAGATCTGACCTACAATATGGACCTGACCTTTGAACAGGCCGCTTTTGGATATTCCACCGAACTGGTCATTCCCCGCATGGATCTGTGTGACGCCTGTGGTGGTTCCGGGGCCCGATCGTCAAAGGATATCGAAGTCTGTCCGGTGTGCTCAGGCACGGGTCAGCAGCGTATACAACAAGGGTTTTTCAGTGTCTCCACGACCTGCAGTCAGTGTCGGGGAAACGGCAAGATTGTCAAGGTACCCTGCCCGAGCTGTAACGGACGGGGAAGGGTCAATATCAAGAAAAAGCTGAAGGTCAATATTCCAGCTGGTATCAATACCGGGGCCCGCGTCAAGCTCACGGGTGAAGGAGAGGCTGGTGCCAACGGCGGGAGACGTGGAAACC
>JAHJRI010000307.1 GCA_018830885.1 bacterium
AGACGCGTTTCTAGATGATCTTGGCGAAATGGAGCGATAGAAACCCCGCCTGTCTGAGCCAAGCGAGTTGGGGTGAGAAGCGAAACTTGCAGCTTCGAAGAGCGGAATGAGCCTTAGATCATCTTGAAATAAGTCTCCCAACTGAAAGGGGTTCATATCAGTCGCGGGTCAACATCGAGATATCATTCTCATGTTTCGTTGTGCCCCCGGGGGCATGATGGTTTGTATGAAAAACACTCACCACAGAGACACGGAGATCCCGAAGGAAAACAAGCTCTGCTGAATCAATGTCGTTCACCTCAACAACAGGATCGGCACCAACAGTTCCGATTTTCCGGCCAGTAACGCTGTCCGTTTTTTATCCCTGGTTGCACCTGCGGGGAAAGGCTGCGCCAGGTGACATCTCAACATAAAACGGGTGCACCAAATATGTGTGGGTTCCTGTAAGCGGAAAGAGGTTGTTTGTTCAGAAAACCTTGGAAGCCAGGGATGGGTTCCAGGAACTCCAAGGATGGATGCATGCGTTTTTCTGAATAAATAACCTCTTGAAGCGGTTATGATCAAATACCCGCATGTTTTTGGTGCACCCCATAAAACCGGGATGATTGACAATCCACTCCGGGTTTTGAAATGATATTGTCATATTGAGATTATTCACTTTTTCATCTGGTTGCATTCCCCCTGATCCGGCTCATAAAAAACCCCCATTGACGGGTTACCAGGTCCTGGATGAAAAGCAAACCGGGATTCAAGCGATACGGTGGTAAGACACCCTTATGGATATTTTTAAACTGCTGACACCTGTCACCTACTGGATTCTGATCGTTGTCTGGTCCTATATCCTCAGTTTCTATCTGATACGACTACGTTCGGGAAAGATCAAGACCGGCTTGACCGTGACCCTGCTGATCATCTTATCGATTGAGGCCTTTCGTACCCTGTTTGAAAGCATCTATTTCGGCGCCTGGTATACATCCCTGCAGGGAATGCTGCCTGGCGGGGTACATGCCTTCCTGATCAGACCGGACATGGTCTTTATCCCCAAGCTTTTGAATGTCTTTGCCGCCTTCGTCATCATCGTGATCCTGATCAGACGCTGGATTCCCCAGGAGCAAGCCTATGGGAGGGAAACAGACCGTATCATTGAAAAACAGACCCAGGAACTGATCGAGAAAAACAGACTGCTGAATCTTGAAATGGTCCGGCGGGAAACGATTGAAAAGCAGTTAAAGGAGCACAGAGACCATCTTGAGGATATCGTTGAGAAACGCACCGAGCAGCTGGAACGGTCAAATGAACAACTTAAGAAAGAAATCGAAGAGCGTCACCTGATCAAAACCAGCCTGGACAAAACCTATACGGAATTGGATCAGATATTTAACCATGCTGCCATCGGCATCCGGGTAGTCGGGCAGGACCACCGTGTAATTCGAGTCAACGACCGGCTGCTGGCCATGACGGGGCTGGAACGATCAGAAATCATGGCAAAACACTGTCATGAACTTTTTACCGGACCGGACTGTCAGACAGACAGATGCACCCTGCGCAGGATCGAGGCCAACTCCGGACCTTATGAGCTGGAGATTGAGAAAGTCGACAAAGACGGCAGAACGGTTCCCTATCTTCTGACAGCAACGCCTTACTTCGATACCGGGGGGAACCGGATAGGGGTCATTGAAAGCTTTCTGGACATCTCCAACCGCAAAAAGATCGAGAAGGCATTCAAGGACGAACGGGATCTCTTTATGGACGGCGTCGTGGTGGTTTTCAGATGGCGAAATACGGAAAACTGGCCCGTAGACTATGTATCCCCGAATGTTCAGAAAATTTTGGGCTATCGACCGGAAGAGTTCCTCAACGAACAGCTTCACTACAAGGACCTCATCGACGAACAAGATCTGGACCGGGTTTACCGCCGAAAAATGGCGCCTGCCAAGGAGGGGATCGACTCACTGGAACATGCCCCCTATCGGCTGCGTCATAAAAACGGGAATCTGGTCTGGATTCTGGATTATACGCGATTTGTGCGCAACCAGGCAGGTGAAGTCGAGTTTCTGCACGGCTACATCATCGATATCAGCCAGTATAAAGCCACCGAGGAAAAGCTTGAAAACCAGGCCCAACTCGCCCACACCGGGCGGCTGACAGCCCTGGGGGAAATGGCATCGGGCATGGCCCATGAATTGAACCAGCCCATGACCGTCATCCGGCTGGCGGCTGACGGGCTGAAAATGTATTTTGCCCAGAACCCATCCGATTCGACCGAATCCGAGTCGGTGGACGATATCATTACCCAGGTCAAACGGGCGACCAAAATCATCAAAAATATGCGCTCTTTTTCACACCCCAAGTCGCAATTTGTGCAGGAAGTCGACATTCGGGAGCCCCTTGAAGATGCACTTTCCTTTTTCAAGGAGCAGTTCAGAATCCACCAGATCAGCGTGAATCTGAGTATTGCCCCCGATCTTCCCCGGGTCGCCGTCGATCCGCAGAAATTCGAGCAGATCGTTGTCAACCTGCTGACCAATGCCCGTTATGCAATCGAGAAAAAAAACGAGTATGCCGGATCCGATTATGCCATGGAAGTGGATATCCGACTGGATCTGTCCAAGAACCGGGACTTTGTCATTTTCCAAATCCGGGACAATGGCATCGGAATGTCCCCGAAAATCGTGCAACGCTGCATGGAACCCTTTTATACCACCAAGGATATTGGTGAGGGGACCGGCCTGGGACTCTCCATCATCCATGGCATTGTCAAGGAATTCGACATGCAGATTGAAATCACCAGCGAAGAAGAGGAGTTCTGCCAGGTAACGATCCATATTCCGGTAAAAAAGCCCCGGATACCATAGCAAATGCATCGGGTCAGGGTGGTTTCCCTGACCCGATGCATTGAACGTCTCCGTGCAGCGCCGACCAGCGATCAACAAACGACTGTACTTTTTTTTAAATATTAATAATCTCATTGAGGCCAAGATGAACAAACCCTTCATAACGGATCTGCCGATCCTGCTGATTGATGATGAAGAGATCATACTCAAAGCGATGACCCGGGCCTTCAACCTGACGGGGATCACCAATATCATAACCGTCAGTGACAGCCGGGAAGTGCTGTCAACCATGGCCAAGCACGACATCGCCTTTGTGCTGCTGGATCTGGCCATGCCGCACCTGACAGGAGACGCCCTGCTGGAAATGATCATCCAGAATCATCCCCAGGTTCCGGTCATCATGGTCACGGCAAACGACGATGTCTCGACGATTGTTTCCTGCATCAAAAAAGGTGCCCTGGACTATATCGTCAAACCGGTGGATACCGGCAGACTGCTGGCTGCTGCCCGCGGGGCGGTGGAGGTGCGTGAGCTGCGCAGCGAAAACGCCATCCTGCAGAAACGCAAACAGAAGAAAGGGTTGAAAAATCCGGAAGCCTTTGACGAACTGTTGACCCGCAGTGAGGAGATGGAATCGATATTTCAATATCTGGAAGCGATTGCCAACAGCTCCCAGCCCTTTGTTATTACCGGGGAGACCGGCGTCGGCAAGGACCTGCTCGCCAAGGCCATACACCGGCTCAGCAAGCGCAAGGGAGAGTTTGTGGCCGTCAATGTGGCGGGTCTGGATGACAATATTTTTGCCGATACCCTGTTTGGTCATATTAAAGGCGCTTATACCGGAGCGGAACGGGACCGTGGCGGTCAGATCAAGAAGGCGGCCGGCGGGACCCTGTTTCTGGATGAGATTGGCGATCTCAGCATGGCTTCCCAGGTCAAACTGCTGCGCCTGATCCAGGAACGGGAATACACGCCGATCGGCTCCGACAAACCGGAGTTCACCGATACCAGGATCGTCGCGGCCAGTAATCGGAATCTGGATGAACTGAAGGAGACCGGGGAATTCAGAAAGGATCTCTATTTCAGGATTTGTGCCCACCAGGTCTATGTCCCGCCCCTACGTGAACGACTGGAAGATCTGCCACTGCTGGTGGAGCATTTTCTGAAAAAAGCGGCCCTGGAATTTGACAAAAAGAAACCGACCGTTCCCGACGAGATCTATGTCCTGCTCAATACATACCATTTTCCCGGGAATATCAGGGAGCTGCGATCCCTGATCTATGATGCGGTCAGCAAACATACGTCCGGGGTGATGTCGCTGGATTCCTTCAGAAAAGCGGTAGGGGGGGGGAAGTCGGTTCCCGCCTCCAAAAGCGACTCTCAGTCGATGCTGACATTTGGGTCACAACTTCCGTCCATGAAAGAAATCAGAAGACTGCTGGTTGATGAGGCGATGCGCCGGGCGGACAATAACCGAACAGTCGCCGCCCAATTGATCGGTATCACCCGTCAGTCGTTAAGCCAGTATCTCCAATCCGATAAAACATGATACAGATAAGTTTCGAACAAAGGATGCTCTGCCTGTTGCCCCTGTCAACCCAGACCGGCAGGAGAGACCCGCAATTAACTATTTCAAAGGAATAACAGATGAAAAAATGGGTATGTTCGATATGTGGCTATGTCCATGAGGGCGATCAACCACCCGCGGAATGTCCTCAATGTAAGGCGCCGGCCGGGAAGTTCAATGAACAGCAGACCGGCGAACTGGCCTGGGCGGATGAACACCGGATTGGCGTCGCCAAAGATGTGGACCCGGAGATTCTGGAGGGATTGAGAGCCAACTTTACCGGCGAGTGCACGGAGGTCGGCATGTATCTGGCAATGAGCCGTCAGGCGGATCGGGAAGGCTTCCCTGAGATCGCCGAGGCATATAAGCGGATTGCATATGAAGAGGCGGATCACGCGTCACGATTCGCAGAGTTGCTGGGAGAGGTCGTCTGGGCGGACACCCGGAAAAATCTGGAGGCCAGGGTGGCGGCCGAACATGGGGCCTGCCAGGGTAAGAAAAACCTCGCAACCAG
>JAHJRI010000308.1 GCA_018830885.1 bacterium
CCTCATTTACTTGACTGTAGGGGACCTTAATATTCCGGAGCAAATCCCGGCTAAATTCCGTACCGTATGAAACGGCATTCCATTGCTCAAATACCTGGGCATGCCATGCCGGTGGCCTTTTGGGAAACTCGGATATAGCCATTTTGGCTTCTCCGAAAACGGGGCCTATCAGAATGCGAAAGCCCTCAATGCCGATCTCTCTGCGGTCGAGATGATGGCCCTTTCCCATGGTCATATTGATCACACCGGCGGGTTCAAATCACTGGTCGCAGGTATCGGGAAAAAGGGGATTCAACTGGTGGTCCATCCGGCAGGATTCAGAAAAGGCCGGGTGGTTAAGATCACCGATGATTTCAAGATCGTTATGCCAATTTTGGAGAGGGAAACGATTGCTGCAGCCGGTGTTGAACTGATCGAAACAGCCGATCCCTATCCGATGCTGGACGGAGCCCTCTATTTTCTGGGGGAAATCCCGCGTAAAACTGAATTCGAAAAAGGAGTTGCCTCATTCCGCTACCAGGAAGATGGTGAGGAGAAATGGGATGCGATCAATGATGATACCTCCCTGGTCGCCCATGTCCGGGGCAAGGGTCTGGTCGTTCTCTCAGGCTGCGCCCATGCAGGGATTGTCAATACCGTCAATTACGCCAGGGAGATCACCGGGATTGATCAGGTTCATGCTGTCATGGGGGGGTTTCATCTGACCGGCAAAGAAAACGCAGCGATGATTGAACCCACGGCAAAAGCCCTCAAGGAGATCGGTCCCCAGTATGTCATCCCCACCCATTGCACCGGCCGGAATGCCGGGATGCGTATTCAGGCGGCGATGCCGGATCAGTACCTGCTCAATATGTCCGGAACCCGCATGGTTTTTACATAGACCCTGCTTCAGGGGTGTCCCACAGCTGAATCCGTCCCGGATCTTTCCAGCAGGGTCCCGGACGGGTTGGCACCGGCAGTGAAAAAGAGCCTGAAATGGAGACGATCAAAGCGTGGCGTGGGATCTCCGGAAGGGTGGTAAACGGATCCGTGGTGATATCACTAAACCACATCCAGAATCAGATCCTTCAGTCCCCTGATCTCTCCCAGCATTGGCCTTGCTTCAATCACAACTCCCGGGTACTGAACCTGCGCTTCCTGAATCAGGTTGGGAATATCAGTGAGAACATGCCGGCCCTCCGAAAGGAAGTAAGGGAAAACGACGATATGATCCGCCCCTTTTTCAATAAGATCTGCAATTATATCAATGGCATATGGACCATTGAACTGAAGAAATGCGGACTCAACCATGTCAAACTTCCCGTCTGCTTCCGCTGCGATTTCTGCTGACAGCGATTCCAGAAACCGGTTCGCTTCCCTCTGCCGACTGCCATGCGCTACAATGAGGAGTGCTTTCATTTTTTTCTGATTTCGAATAGGGGTAAGATTACGCAAAACAGGCGAAGAATCGCTTCTGATCCAAAAAAAAATCAGGGTGGGCTGGCGAGCTTCATCTCCGGTGTTCACGTATGTCATCTGCTCGTTGTGAAGTTCCAGTCTATCATTCCGCCGGCGACCTGCAAAGCAAAAACAGGGTGAGCCGGCCGGAGTCGCCACAGAACTCAATGCTTATGATGCAACCACAATGTTGACCCTTGGTAACTGTTCAGCTGATCATCGCTAATGGCGTCTAGATCTGTGACCGCCGTTGGAGGCTGGCATGAGCAAAGCTGCGAGCCTCGCTTCTCACCTGCCGAGAATGAGTTCAGTTATATACAGATCTTGACGCCATGAACTCGGAAAAGTGGTAAATAGTTACGACCCTTGCAAATCACGAATTCAGTGAATGGTCTGAATGAGCGAGAGTCCCGGCGAAGAGCCGGTTCACTGTCAGATGGATCAAAAGGGTCTGTAGAATGACACTTGATTTGATGAAGTTGACGAACAGCCCTGTTTGTAAGTTGAAAGCTGAAAAAAAATTGACAAGTTGGCATATTTCAAATACTAAAGAGGCATCGAATACCTTTCGATTTCAAAATAGGGTTTGTCATACTGCAGGAAATTGTTTTTTGAATCGATGGTTGGGCGTCTGGACTGGCATCACACAAATCGATTCATGAGGGTCCATCAACATGCTGCAGCCTGCAACCCTATTCGGGATGGGCGCTTGATTTTTTGAACCGGTATGCTTACTGAGTGATGGGACCCGCGGGGCAGGGCAGGGTTTAGAGGGTTGGCTTCCAGTTGAAAGGGAGGCGGGTATAAAAACATTTAACAGAGAGGAAAGGGATGAACGTACCGTTTGATATGAATTATTTCCTGGCTTTTGGTTTTATCGGGATCTGTATTTTTGTGGGTGTGTTGCTACGGGCCAAGGTGCCGCTGCTGCAGCGTTTCCTGGTACCTTCCTGCATGATCGGCGGTATCCTGGGGATGATTGCCATCAACATGGGCTGGGTGCCGCTGGACGAGAATCTCTTTCAGGGGATTGCCTATCATTTCTTTATCGTTTCGTTTATCTCGATCGGGTTAACCCGGACGGTTCCAGGTACAGGGGAGAAGCACAATACCAGGGAGAGGTTGCGGGGCGCTTTCTGGATGGGAATGATGAATGGCGCTTCAATGGCTTCCCAGGCGTTTATCGCGTGTGTCATGGTGCTGCTGTTTGGACTTTTGGGAGTGGTCATCCCGCTCCAGTTCGGACTGTTTCTGCCCCTGGGCTTTACTCAGGGTCCCGGTCAGGCCCTGGCGATCGGAAAGGCCTGGGAGGCCGCCGGTCTGACCAATGCGGTGACCATCGGGCTGGCATTTGCGGCCATCGGTTTTGTGTTTGCACTGTTTGTCGGGATTCCCATCGTGAACTGGGGGATCAGAAAAGGGTATTCCAAGATGGGAAAGGTGGAACTGCCTGATTATTTCCGCCGTGGGACCTATCGTGAGGATCAGATCGGCGAATCCATGGGTACGATGACAACCCATTCGGCGAATGTTGATTCACTGGCATTTCAGGCTGGAGCTGTCGGGATTGCCTACCTCTTGACCTATATTGGTTTTATATTGCTGGAGCAATTTACAGGTGAGCTGAAATCATCCACCTGGGGCTTTTTCTTCTTTTATGGGATGCTTTCAGGGCTGCTGATTAAATTTATCATGAATAAAACCGGCAGTGGCTACCTGCTGGATACCAACACCCAGAACAGGATCACCGGCTTCAGCGTGGACATCCTGGTTGCGGCCACCCTGATTTCCGTGAAACTCTCCGTCGTCTGGGACAACATCGTGGCACTGATGCTGATAACCATTGTCGGGGGAATCTGGACCACCTTCATGGTTTTCTATTTCGGACGGCGCATGAATATCCTGGGATTCGAACGGATGTGCGTGCAGTATGGTGTGAATACCGGGACGATTTCAACCGGCCTGCTGCTGCTGCGGGTCGTTGATCCCGAATTTAAAACCGGTGTCGCCCTGGAAACCGGGCTCTATTCAATTTTCGCGACACCGTTTATCCTGGGGGCCATGCTGGTCATTGTCTATTACCCCCAATGGGGGCTGAATATTTATCAACAGATGGGGATTTACCTGGGTATGTTTGTCCTGACCCTGGTGCTGATGAAAGTTTTCAAGGTCTGGGGTAAAAAAGCGTGGTAGCCTTAATCTGTTGTGTTTCTCACATAACAAGCGCTGCCCCCGGGGTGGTCCCAGGCAGGTCATTGCGCCAGGGGGTTATCAAATGAACCGGTATCAGTGGAGAACAGTAGGATGAATGACGGATTAAAAGGTAAGGTGGCCCTGGTGACCGGGGCCGGGAAAAAGAACGGCATCGGGTTTGGAATTGCTGAAAAACTTGCGTCTCTCGGGGTTCATGTAGTGATATCGGATCTGGTGGTGTCTCCCCAGGAAGATCAACCGATCACTTACGGGTCAATGGAGGAGATGCAACAAATCGCAGGCGAACTGCAGGCATCGTATGGGGTCCAGGTACTGTCGGTCGCACTGGATGTGACCAGCACCCCATCCATTGATGGGGCAATGACGCATATAAACCGAACCTTCGGCGGGCTTGACTTTCTGTTTAACAATGCGGGTACGGTTTTCGGTGCGCCGCAGCCCGTGCACCGCTACGACGAAGCCAGTTGGATCCGGACCTTCGATGTCAACCTGCATGGTGTCTTCCGGGTTTCCAAGGCAGCGGTGGTTTTGATGACGGACAGACCCGGTGCGGCGATTGTCAATATTGCATCCAAGGCCGGTAAAAGCCCGGCTCCATTGAACGGGGCCTATGCAGCATCCAAAGCGGGTGTGATCATGGTAACAAAAGTCATGGCCCTGGAGCTGGGATCTCAGAATATCCGGGTCAATGCAGTTTGCCCCGGGTTGATCAAAACCGATCTGCAGGAGGGAAATATTGCCTTGAAAGCTTACCTGTGGGAAGTCGATGCGGATGAAGCCGAGAAACGCATGACAGACGCTGTGCCACTGGGTCGGATGGGGGAGATCAATGAAGTGGCGGATCTTTGTGTGTACCTGGTTTCAGGCAACGCCTCTTATATGACCGGACAAGCGATCAATATCGGCGGGGGATTGTTGACCGAAGCCTAAACGTGGTAAAAAAAACCAACCGACTGATGATTCAAAAGTCTTTCCCCACCTGGTGTCGCGTCATGCACCGATTGTTGCTTTAATTCCGGAGAAATCAGGATACAAGCAACGATCTCATCTCCTCCAATTTCTGCCAGTCATCACGCTTCGTTTTTCACCCAGATTCAAACATCAAATTGTCCTTATTCTGCAAAATCAACCAAAATCGTCCAAATCTCGACGATTTTGGTCTGACAGGGGTGTTCATATATTCCTTATCCTGCTGAAATTTCGTATAAAAAAATGTTTGGTATGACTATCGCAGAAACCCTTCCTGTATTTCATGGGTTTTGAGTTTATGGGTCGTTTACCCACGTCCTTGCAATAGCCGGGTGATAATGACCATCGAAGATCATTTAAACCTGACAGGGTCCCTTTCGGAGTTGATTCCAATCCGGTCTTCAAAAATCGTGAGTAACGGAAAAATAAGGACCCCATACCAAAGGACAGCGTTTTTTATGTTGGAGTAAGGTTTTTCAATCAGTTATCGGTTACCGGCTGCGGTGCTATGAAAGGCAGCTGGACTTGAAACCGGACCACTTGGGAATGAATCGATTCTTTGAATATAAAAGGAGAAAACGGGATGAAAAAGATTGGAAAAGGACTCAGCTTTGTGGCTGTGGGACTCGTTCTGGTCCTTCTGAACAGCTGCGCCTCATCCAGCTCGGATGACAGCAGTGCATCGACATCAGATACGGGCACTTATTCAACCTCTGTACAAGCCCTGTCTGTCAATTCCAAAGTGAGTGTGATTGAGGCAGGGACGTCGGCCGCCACTTCAAAAGTGAATGCGCTGAAACTTGACTACGGTGCCATCTCGGCTGCAATCGCTGTCGGTAGCTTCAGCACCACATCCGATTATGCCAAGGATGAAACGTTTGTTTATGTGCGTGACGACACCTCCCAGGCACTCAACACGGTCAACAGCATCCTCTGCTATTTCGATCAGATTCAACCGGATGATATGCTGAACCGCGGCAATTACAAGGCCCAGGTGGATGAGACCCAGTGTAACCAGAATAAGGGCGGTTCCAGCGGGGGCTCAAGTTCGGGGGGCGGTGCCGACAAGTCCAGCAGCAGTACCGTCAGTTACAGCTACTGGGTCGTCAATTCAGCACGGGCCGACAATTCGTCGAATCAGGTGGTCAAGGCCTGGGTGGCCGGGTCCGAGGATGATCCCCAATATATCAAGGCCAAGCTGACCATTTCAGAAGGCAAGTCTGCCACCAATTCCCTGGGTATTTTTCGCCTGGATTTTGTCGGGTATAAAACCGACAGTGGTGGAAATCCTACCGCTGAAACCACCATGACAGGCTTCATGTATACGGAACGCAATGCGGACGGCCAGGTGGCACTGAAGTTCTATGATGGGGGGAGCCATGAAGAAGAGGGACAGACCTTCAGCTACGAGGAGGGAATCAATGTCGTGCGCAATACAGCGGGCACGGAAGGTTACGGATCAACCCTGGGTCAGCAGTGGGGGCAGGCGGGACCGACGCCGGTAACCTATAATTTTGCCTTCAACGAAAACTATTTCTACCGGAGCGATGGCAACAACAAGAAAGCCTGCATGAACCGGAAAGACTTCAACGAAACCGCCTGGCGCTATGGATTATATAATGCCAGCGGCAGCCGTGTGGATCTCAACTCGGGGTTCCCCATCAAAGCCGATAACGGTGGGAAAACCTATCACGGCTGGATCGGCTAC
Source organism: bacterium (assembly GCA_018830885.1). Classification (GTDB taxonomy): domain Bacteria; phylum SAR324; class SAR324; order XYD2-FULL-50-16; family XYD2-FULL-50-16; genus JAHJRI01. The sequence goes on from JAHJRI010000308.1 coordinate 6,329, forward strand.
TGGGGTCTGTGGATGCCCGCCAGTGCCGGTATTGTGAACGGCTCGACGGTGATCAAGGAGGCGTTTAACGAAAACGAAACCGAACAGAGTTATACGGTTTTCCAGGTCGGTGGCAAACTGGAAAAACACACCAAAAAAACACTGACCATGGCTGAAATCAAGAATATCCCCCTGAGCTGGTGGGATGACAGTACCAGTACAGAAACCCAGGTGATGTGGAACGGCACCAGCCTGGTCAAAAAAGCGACCCGGACCCAGGCGACCAACTGGCAGTGGCAGGCGCTCACTTCGGAGCAGCCCCTGACCTTTTCCGCCGGTACGTTTGGGTTCTTCTTTTACTCGGAATCCCTGGGGGGGGACGGCCAGATCAAGTTTGACAACTGGGAAGCCATTACCAATGCCAGCGGTCAGAGTGTGACCCCAACCGTCAGTGCCAGTTCAACCGTGATTTTTCATGTCCGGGATACCGTGTTTCCTGGCGACACCACGGTACCCACCAGTTTTGTCTGCTATGACAACTGCCCGGATCCGTCAAAACTGCAAGAAGCAAACTACTTTTTTACCAGTGACTGGAACAATCCGGTAAAAACAGAGTATACATTCTCTGATGGGGTCTTGAAGTATAATGGAACCGACGTGGTGATGAGCGCCGCCGGCAGCGGTAACCAGAATGGTGTCTGGAGTGGGGCCCTCTTTGCCAATACAGCCGCCAACCTGGCACTGCTGGCCTGTCCCTGGGACAGCAGCAAGACCTGCGCCTGGCAGGCCTGGGACAAACTGGATACCTATTATACCTGGTCCACGGGTCCCAACGACTGGCAGAAACTGACCACCTTGACGTCTGGCGGCTCCTATCTTACCTTTGATTCTCCAATGCAGGTCAAATACACCCATGCTTCCGGGACATACGCAGGCACCGTCTTTTACCTGGATTACCAGGGGTTCGGAAACCTGAACGGGATCCCGGAGATGTGTATCAATACGGAAACCGGTGCCAGCCTGGATTGCTGGTCACTGACGGAGAGCGATTATGAAAGCGGCAAGATCCGCTGGATGCGAAAGTTCGTGATTCCCAATGGATCGTTGGCTGTGGGAACAGGTACAACGGCCACGGAGTACGTGATCAAGGCCCTCGATGTGGAGCAGGCCATGAAAAAAGTGGATGACGCCGTTTGTGACGGTGCCGGTCTGTCCCTGTCATCCCACACCATACCCGTCCTGACCGAGTGGACCGATCCCGCCATTGGTGATGAGCCGACAGTCACGGCCGCACCGGCTGTCATCGGCGGTGTTGTCCAGATCACTCTCAACTAGGGGTCTGTAGCATATTGTTGAGCGGTTCCCATCGAGGGGGGAGGAATCGCTTTTTTCCTCCCCCCTTGTCCCAGCCATGGCATTTACAAGCTGACACCACAGACTGGTTTCCATCTTTTGATGGTCCCGGTAGGCCATGACAATCTTGATGAGCAAGTTATAAAGATTGTCATGGCTAAATGAAGTGCCGCTCTCTGACCTGATGCCGGACGAGCCTGGCGCTATCAAACAGCCAAAACCCAGGCCGGGTGCACCAAAAACATGCGGGGTTGTGATTATAACCTCTTTCCGCTTACAGGTACCCACACATATTTGGTGCACCCCCAGCCCCGAAGAACTTGACACAATCTGTTGGGCTGCAGGAGACTGAAAACCAGGTGAGAGTGGCATAACCGGGTAGAGACGATCAGCACACGCAACGGATGGTTGACCATCATTGCTTCGCCGTTTGTCATTCTCGACAGTTACCGTCTGGGGCCTGTGGCTGGCACCATAAACCGGGGCGGCATTCCATCCAACATCAACAGGAATACAGCGTCATGCTGAATGGTTGGATCACTGCAGTACGAACACTGACGATTTTGCCGGTTCCGGGAAAAGATGCCCGGGATTTTTCAACATCGTTGTATGGTTTTGTCTGGGTCGGTGCACTGCTGGGTGTTCTACTCTACGGGATAACCCTCCTGCGGCACACTCTGCCCGGCCCGGGATGGCCGGAAGCATCAGCTTTACTGCTGGTCTTGGCGGGAGTTGTTTTGACCCGGGGTCTCCACCTGGACGGCCTGGCCGATTGTGCGGACGGCTTTCTGGGCGGGCATGATCGGGATCGTATCCTGGCGATCATGAAGGACTCGCAGCTGGGAACGTTTGGTGTGCTGGCGTTGATCATGATTCTCCTGGCAAAGTGGATTTTCCTGGCCCGGATGCTGACAACCGGCCGGGAAATATGGCTGGTCGCTGCCTTTATCATTTCCCGGGTCCTGATGGTGGACCTGGCGGTTCGTCTGCCCTATGCTCGAACTTCGGGAACCGCCGCCTTATTTGTCAGGGGAGCGAAATGGCAGCACTGGTTTTTTAATTTTATCCCTGCTGCTGGTATCCTCTTCTTTCTCCTGGGATGGCGAGGTGTCCTGGTTCTGGCCGGGGGCTGGGGGTTCAGCCTGGTTTTCGGCTGGTGGGCCCGAAACCGCATCGAGGGCATCACCGGTGACTTGCTGGGCGCCTGCTGCGAACTGTCGGAAGCGGGTATCCTGTTTTTTGGGAGTTGGATCTGAATGGGAAAAATAACCCTGGTGACCGGGGGCGCCCGCAGTGGTAAAAGTACGTATGCCTTGTCACTGGCGGTTTCGGATGAAAAAAATGTCTTTATAGCCACCGCCGAAGCCCTGGACAGTGAGATGACGCATCGGATTGAACATCACCAGGCGGAGAGGGGTGACCGGTTCACAACCATCGAAACACCGGTGCATTTGGCAGACACGATGGGACAGGTGATGCTGGGAACCGGACTGGTCATCGTCGATTGCCTGACCGTCTGGCTCAGCAACCTGCTGATCCGGGATGAATCCGGACGACTGTTGGAACGGGAGCAGGCAGCCCTGTTCAGTGTGTTGCAGGACCCGCCATGCCGGATGGTTCTGGTCACCAACGAAGTCGGGATGGGAATTGTCCCCATGAATGAAATGGCACGGGATTTCCGGGACCGGGCGGGTCGCCTGAATCAGAAGGTCGCTGAGAAGGCTGAGAAAGTGGTTTTTATGGTCAGTGGAATTCCAATGATGATTAAAGGGTAGAAATAGTGAACGCCAAACTGCAGGGTTTGATTTCATCCATCCAGCCGGTCGACAGAACGCTTGAACCGTTGATCGTCCATCACCTGGACGATCTCACCAAACCCCCCGGCAGCCTCGGGAAATTGGAGCAGATTGCTTTGCGATACTGTCTGATGACGGGTACGGACAGACCCAGGCTGGGACCTAAAAAAATATTCACCTTCGGTGCCGATCACGGTGTGGCGGACGAAGGTGTTTCTGCCTTCCCAAAAGTGGTGACACAGCAGATGGTTTTGAATATGCTGGCCGGGGGTGCTGCGATCAATGTTCTGGCCCGACATGCAGGCGCGGACCTGGCGGTGGTGGATATGGGTGTCGACTGGCCGGCTGCGGCAAGACCGGGACTGATCGATCACAGCGTGCGGGCCGGCACGGCCAATATGGCTGTCGGGCCGGCGATGTCGCTGGAAGAGGCCGAAAGGGCATTGCTGGTTGGCATTGAACTGGCTGAGACGGCAGACACCCAGGGATATACCCTCCTTGGGACCGGGGAAATGGGGATTGCCAACACCACCCCTTCTGCGGCGCTGTTTGCTGCCCTGCTGCCCTGTCCCGTAGAAGAGGTGACGGGTCGTGGGACCGGGGTCGACGATTCGGTTCTGCGGCACAAGATTGAGATTATCAAACGGTCGCTATCCGTAAACCGGGAGCGGATGAACTCCCCTCTGGAGACACTGGCAAGCGTGGGGGGTCTTGAAATCGCGGGGATCTGTGGTCTGATTCTGGGTGCCGCATCCCGGCACCTGCCGGTTGTGGTGGACGGGTTTATCTCGTCGGCCGGAGCGCTGGTGGCCTGCCGGATGAACGTGGCGGTCAAGGACTACCTGTTTTTCAGCCATCTTTCCCAGGAAGCGGGTCACCGGACCTTCTTCTCTCTTTTTGACGGTCAGCCCATCCTGGACCTGGAATTCTGCCTGGGCGAGGGAACCGGTGCAGCCATGGCCATGCCGGTCATCGAAGCAGCCATCAAGATTTACAATGAAATGGCGACCTTCAGTTCTGCCGGGATCAGCGGAAAATGAGGAAATTCATTCCGTTCGCGCCAGCGGGAGGTGTTTCAGTGTTTGCCGTTATTGTTTAATCAAAGGTTACTATTCACCTGTATACGCCTCAAAGGCATTGTGTTTCAAGAAACGCA
>JAHJRI010000309.1 GCA_018830885.1 bacterium
GCAGGCTGGATCGATTGTTTATGCCGCAGAATGTAGCCATCGTGGGCGCGTCACCGAAAACCGGTGCCTGGGTACAGGGAAACAACTATATTCTGGGCGCGATCCGTCAAGGTTTTAAGGGAAAACTCTATCCTGTGCACCCCAGTGGCGAAAATATTCTGGGATTTCAGTCATACAAGAGAGTCCGTGAAATTCCGGGAGATGTGGATCTGGTGATTTTCGCCATCCCCATCAAAGCGGTTCTGGAGGTCATGGCGGATTGTGTTGAAAAAGGAGTTCAGTTCGTGCATCTGTTTACGGCTGGCTTCAGTGAAACAGGCATCGCAGCGCATGCAGACACCGAGAAGAAGGTGTTGGAGATAGCGGAAAAGAACGGCATTCGAATTCTAGGACCCAATTGCATGGGTATCCACTGCACAAAGGGGGGGCTGTCATTTCAGCCATTTTATCCTGAAACGTCGGGGACAGTCGGTTTTTTTTCCCAAAGTGGTCAACTGGCTGGCTATTTTCTGATGATGGGTGCGGCAAGCCAGATTCGATTCAGTAAAGTTGTCAGCTTTGGCAACGCCCTGGATCTGAAGGCCCATGAGTTTTTATCCTACCTGGCGGGTGATCCAGATACGGAAGTGATCGGTTCTTACCTGGAAGGTCTGACGGATGGACGTCAATTTTTCGAAATCGCCAGGGAAGTCACCCGTCGAAAACCGCTGATTATTTTTAAAGGGGGGCAGACGAAGGCGGGAGCCCGGGCGATTCAGTCACACACAGCGGCTATTGCCGGCTCGGATGAAATCTGGAAAGCGATGTGCAGACAGGCCGGCATCATTTCAGTGGATTCATTGCAGGAATTGGTATGCACGATTTCAGCGTTTCAAAAATTGCCTGGACCAAAGGGTAACCGCATTGCCATTTTGGGAGGGGCGGGCGGCTCCAGTGTCACCATGACAGATCTGGCTGAAAAAGCGAGACTCACCGTTCCTCGCCTCTCTCCGAATTCTGTTGAAAAAATGAGGGAACTGATACCATTGGCTGGACACAGTGTTTTAAATCCGCTTGATGTCGGGATGGAAGCTTTCCAAGCGGATACTTTTTCGAAAATAATCTCCTGCCTGAGGGAGGATCCCGGGATCGATGCACTGTTTTTTATGCAGACGATTGGTGTTTTTTACCGGTTCATGGGAAAATCGGGGGTGCGGGCCGTAACCGAATTAACGGTGAAGATCAGTGATCAGCTGCAAAAACCACTTTATCTGGTTGTGGAAAAAGATGATGTTTTCGGCGGCCAGGAATATATTAAAGAGGTTATCGAGCGGTATCAGGAATCAGGATTGCCAGTTTTCCCGAACTTTGAAATGGCAGCCAAAACGCTGAACAACCTTTGGACTTACCAGCAGTATCTATCAAGTATTGATGAATAAGGAGGAGGAGATGACCTGGGTCGAAATAGATGAACAACTGTGTGACGGCTGCGGTATTTGTGCGCTGAGATGCGACCGCGTTTTCACCAGTTCAGCGGGTGAGATCACAACAGACGCGAACGAGGAGACTTGTATTTTATGTGGTCATTGTGTTGCACTTTGTCCCAATGATGCCATTTCACACAGCAGACTGGATATGAATGTCTTTTCCGCCATAGAGAAAGGGGCCAACCTCAAAACGCAAGAGTTTATCCAATTCCTCAAAGAGAGAAGGAGTCATCGGCATTTTCTCAACAGGAAAATCAAGGAAAAGCAGCTGGATATGATCCTGGAGGCCGGTCGTTGGGCGCCAACCGGCAGTAATGTCCAAAATGTAGAGATTATCGTTTACCAGGACCCCGCCAAAATCCGGAAAATCTCTGATCAGGTGATCGACTACTTCAGTTGGGTCAATGGGAAGGTACAGCGGAAAATCGAACGACTGGAAGCGGAAGGGAAACACAATACTGAAGATTACCGGTTTACCAGGCGGATGTTGGGAATCGGAGAGCGAATGTCCCAGGCGAAAGCTGCGGGTCGTGATCCAATCTTTTACAACGCACCGCTGTTGATGATTTTTCATTCCATTTCAGCGACCAGCGCCCCCAAGGACAATGCTGTTCTGGTGGCACATACGGTGGCTCTGACAGCCAGAACACTGGGGATTGAATCCTGCTACATCGGTCTCGTGGAAGTGGCGGCCAACTATTACATGCCATTGAAGGCGGAGTTGAAACTACCCCCGGATCACGAGGTGTTCAATGCCATGATCCTGGGTTATCCAGAGCTTGAATTTCTAAAAACGGTCGATAGGAAACCCATTCATATCAGGTGGGAATAGATTGGGGGGCTTCCGGTCTCTATCTTCAGGCAGCGTCGATCTTGATCAGGGAAACAGACCGCCGCGAATAAGCACAAATCGATGCCTCCCATTTCAATCGTAGCAAGGCACCGGTTTTCCGTTACGCTTGTATTCGTTGATCCGCTTGACGTTTGTAACCTTCTTCATGCGGATGAATGACTGGTCAGCCCCCTCTGCCATATTATCCAGCAGCTTATTGGGCTCGGATGGTATCAGCCATCCATCTCCAAGCGCGCGATTCACAACATCCTCTCCTGCAGGGGTGCGACAGGTAATATGCACCCCTCCAAATGAGATATCGGCATACTCGGCCGCATAATCCGTACAGAACCGGCACCGATACCAGCGCCGGTATTGGGAAATGATGTTCAATAGGTGTGTGATATGGAGTTGTTTTTTGCACGTATTCCCATTTTGAAGACCGATCTCAAAGGCAACATCAAATTCCTTTGAAATACGCTTGAAATTTACACTGGCGATTTCATGTGGCGGGACCTCATGTATTTCACTGACATATGCCAGGAAATCATCCTTGCTCACCATGGGTGCACCGCAATAGAGGCCAAAGGCATATTTAACCTTTTTTAGCAGGTTGGTGTCACTTTCTCCAAGATACGCCAGTTTTCTCAACCCCTGCATATGGCAACCAAGGCCGACGACAGCAACCGATTGTATGTTGTCGTTGCCAGCGACCGCTTCCAGTGCCAGGAGATTGGGACTGAATACATATTTACTTCCCGCACCCTTAATCAAATCCATTTTGCTGTCTGCAATGACCGGCCATGATACCCATGGGTATGGAGACGCACTGCCCCAATGCGATACAATGGCCGCATCGATCTCCTTCTTTTCCAGAAGGTAGGCGAGCAAGGCCGTCAGCTTGCCGCCTGTGTAACCCTTTTTCTGTATTTCCGTGTCGCTGCTGACCAGGTTTTTGTCCGAAAGATAAATCCCCAGACCACGCTTTTCTTCAGCCTCCGTTTTAACCCGGCCGAAGACCTGAATTTCCAGGTCTTTAAGAGGCGCCCCCAGGCCGGGACAGGCTTCAAGACAACGGCCGCAGGCTGAACAATCCCCATCAAGCTCAGGTCCATCTTGTTTAAATGAAATACAGCCCATTGAACAGACAGCACTGCACAGACCACAAAAAAAACACAATTGCGTATCGATAACCTGTTTCTTTAATTCATCAAACGATTCTTCCAGCATAAGCACTTTTCTGAATTGGGGTCTTTTTATAGCAGCGAATTACTGGGTCGGACCATCTCCCCGCCATCCACCGGAATGATATTGCCCGTCATCCAGGCCGCTGCTCTTGAAGAGAGAAAAATAGCCAGACCTGCAGCATCTTCCGCAGTGCCGAAGCGACCCAGCGGGATATCGCTTATCAGCGTTTTGATATACGATTCATTTTCCATGATAAAATCTGTCATCTTGCTGGGGAATGTGCCGGGTGCAATACAGTTGACGGTAATCTGATCCCTGGCAAATTGATAGGCCCAGTTTCTTGTCATCTGGTGTATGGCAGCCTTGCTTGCTCCATAGGAAAATGCACTGCCACCGGTACCCAATCCTGAAATAGAGCCAATATTGATAATTCTGGATGGATCATCGGCACTGGCCCCTTTTTTCAGCAAAGACATCAGCTCCCTGGCTAAAAAGAAAGGCGCTTTGACATTAAGAGCCAGCACTTTATCCCAGGCGCTCTCAGGAAACGTTTCAAACGGTTCGCCCCAGGTTGCACCGGCGTTGTTAACCAGGATATTCAGGCTGGTCTCACGCTCCCTGATGGCATCCCCCAAGGCTTTTACCCCGGCTTCACTGGACAGATCAGCGGAGATGGCTACACACGCTCCGGATTGCGACAGTTCCTGCGCCACTTCATTACAAACCGCCGTTTTTCTTGACGCGATATAAACCCTGGCACCGGCCTCAACAAAACCCTTCGCAATCATTAAACCGATACCTCTGGAGCCTCCGGTCACCAATGCCGTTTTACCTGTAATATCAAAAAGATTTTTCATCAGTTCCTCTCTCCGTTCACAAATTCCAATTATCGTAAAGACATCCTGATCATGCAGTCATACCGATATGTTTCAATGCCTGGTTCTCCATCTGTCAGACCACGGCAACCTTTTTCAGAATGGTGAACAGGTTTTTGCAGGCACATCGATAGAGTCTTTGCGGCAAAGATCAATGATGGTTAGAGAATATGCTGAGTTAAGTCGACTAACTCAGAACAAACAGCAGGTGCGGAACCAGAAAAGAGGGAAATCGATGATTTCCCTCTTTCTGCTGCGAAATTGATTTAATCCAAAGCTTCCAGAATCGTTGAGGCTCCCTGCCCACCCCCGATGCACTGTGTGGCCAGGCCGTATTTCTTGCCGCTGCGTCTCAGTTCCTTCGCCACCGTCATCAGTAATCTGGCCCCGGTCGCACCAATCGGATGGCCAATCCCGATTGATCCACCATTGACATTGACGTTTTCTGGCTTGAGAGGCAATTCCTTGAGGGAGGCGATCACCTGGCAGGCAAACGCTTCGTTGAATTCAACCCGGTCAATCTGGCTGGCATCCAGATCGGCCATTTTCAGTGCCTTAACAGTCGATGGTACCGGGCCGATACCCATCAGGCACTGCTTGACACCGGCATTCCCCCACGCCTTGAAACGGGCCAGTGGCTCCAGCCGGAGTTTCAGGGCCTTTTCTTCCGACATGATCAGTAAAACCGAAATACCGCAATTGGTGGGACATGAGTTCCCGGCCGTAATGACCAGCTCTTTTCCACCGTAGCTTTTGATGCCTCGGACAGGCTTCAGTTTGGCCAATCCTTCCATGGTGGTGTTGCCACGAACACTCTCATCCCGATCCAGTATGACTTTGGGACCGATCTCCTCCTGAACCCAGTTGCCGTCATCATCAAACACCGGATCTTCAACTTCCAGGGGCATCACTTCGTCCTTGTAGAGGCCTTCATCATTGGCAGCCGCCAGACGGTGCTGACTCTTCATGGCGAACGCATCCAGTTCCTCCCGGGTCTGATGGTACATCTCCGCTACGTTTTGAGCGGTCTGTACCATGTTGTTCATTTCTTTAATGTCCATCAGATAGTCCGGGATGGGCGTTTTGAAATAATCGGCGTAGTCCGGGGGCATGTTCCGCTGTTCCGGAGTATGATCAAATATCTTCGGGTTGTATCCGGTCACCCGGGTGGGAGGTGGCGGCGTTGCCCCACCCGCACCCATCACACGCCCCATGCGTTCTGCACCAAAGGCAATCCCGCATTCATACTGGCCCAAACTGATCGCCATGGCGATTCGCAATGCCACTTCCATACTTGAAGCACAATGACGATCTGAATAAAACCCGGGAACTTCAATGGGCAGCCCGGCCAATCGTGACACAAAACTGAGCTCTGCAAGTTCAATATCCCGTCTTGCATTGGCAATTCCAAACTCCTCAATCATGGATGGTTTAACCTTCGGGTTACGCTCAAACAGCATGCGGACGAGTGTTGCTCCAGCTTCGTCCATCCGGGTCGCTTCGAGTCTTCCCTTTCCCCCTCTGGTGAAGGCGGATCTTACCCCGTCAACAATGACAACGTTCCTTGCTTTCATGTCGGTATTCCTCTCTATGAAATGAATATATATGATTCGTTCGCTGCTGGACCCTGGTTTCCATTGACAGGCTCTCAGGACTCTTCGCTACATGCCCCCTGTCCTGGGTTTCACCCGATTGGTATTTAGCCACGATCAGTTTAAATTGCGAACAGATTAATGACTACTCCGATCATGCTTTTTTATACACAAAATCCAATCATCGGTTAACCCAATGACTCTCTGAAAAACGGAAGAAATGCGAATATTAACCTCAATGACAGAATGATCACGACTTTTCTCGGAAATTGACTGGTCCTTACAGATTCTGACAGGATCACCTGGTTAGGCAGATGAATCGTCGCAAAAGCACCGGCGTTCTTAATAAGCAAGTTTGGAGTAGTCATGGAAAAAGATCTCATTTAGTATTGGATTCATTTATTGAAAAGAATGAAATTCTTTTATTCAGAGTCCCACACCATATTCAATGTGACTTCCCATATTTAATAAGCATATTTAACAACCTAATGGATATTGAGATGATCAATAAAATTCGGAAAATCTGTTTTGTGGGGGCAGGAACCCAGGGGTGTATCAATTCCCTGATGTGTTCGGCTCACGGGTACAGTTCTGTACTATATGATATTTCTCAGAAGATGCTCGACCAGGTTTCTCTGCGGCAGCAACATATGGGTACACATATGATAAAACTGGGGTACTTCACAAAACCCACCTTTGATGAAGCGCTGACAAGAATCAGTCTATGCCCGGAACTGGAACGGGCTGTTGCGTCAGCGGATCTTCTCAGTGAATCGGTTAACGAAAAACTGGAATTGAAAAGAACGATTCATGCACAGCTGGATGCACTTTGCCCGCCGGAAGTTCTGCTGACGACCAATACTTCGTCTTTGCTTGTGTCTGAAATAGAGAGTGAACTGAAATATGGTGGACGATTTGCGGCGATGCATTTTAACGGGATCAGTCCATTTATTGATATCGTAGGGGGACCCCGCACATCAGCCGAGACAATACAGATTCTGACAGCATTTGCCAGAAGCTTGAAAACGAGGCCGGTCATACTCAAAAAGGAGAAGGATGGATATCTGTCCAATTCGATGTTTATCCCTTTTTTGACCGCAGCTCTGCTGCTGGTGATCGATGGCCATGCTGACCTGGAGGATGTCGATAGAACCTGGATGATGGCACAAGACACCCCCTATGGTCCTTTCAGTCAAATGGATTTTGTTGGATTAAATGTTGTCCTGGATGTCATCAGGGAGCAGGCTCGCAGATCAAGGATCGATGCTGTGCAGTTTGACAAGATCTCCAGGTTTTTGGAGCCCTTTATTGAAAGGGGCGATCTGGGCGTAAAAACCGGCCAGGGGTTCTACCAGTATCCCAACCCGGCATTCAGAAAACCCGGGTTTTTAATGGAGGAGGGATTTGATGAAAATTGACAGGGTCAGCGGATTTTCAAAACAGATATCCCCTATTTGCTCCATACTCGGACCGCCCCGCAGGAATCAGTCACAGGAGTGACGCCATTGGGTTACTACCTGTGAATTCGAGAAATGGTTCAGCAGGTCTTTCATGGTTAAATAACCGGGTGGAATTGCTGAAATTTGCTGGTATGTCGTAACCGCTTGAAACCGGCGCTGACCAATCGCATTGACAGCAGTATGATCGGTTTTAGTCCTGAGACGCTATGCCATGTCCAGGCACCTTCACCATTGGATTACGGATGATTGATACAGCCAAGCAGATGTCCAATGACAAGGAGGGAATGCCTGCTAAAGTAAAACGCCACCATCTACCGCGATGGTATGACCTGTAACGAAACTGGACGCCCGGGATGCCAAAAACAGGATTGCATCCGCCATCTCCTGCGGTTCGCCGATTCGCTTCATTGGAATATTTTTCGTAAACTCTTTTCTGGCCGCTTTTTCCTGATCTTCGGAAAGTCCATCCAGGGCGGCCTGAAGCATTCGCGTCTCGACGGCTCCCGGAGCAACACCGTTAACACGGATATTGTACTGACACCATTCTTTGGCCAGGACTTTTGTGACCATATTGACCCCTGCTTTGGCAATGGAATAGTGAGCAGTTGGCACCTGCGGCCGAATACCTGCTGTCGAAGAGACATTGATAATGCTTCCACCACCCTGGTTAACCATTAAACGGGCAACCGCCTGGCTTAAAAAAAACAGTCCTTTCAAGTTCAAATTAAAAACAGTGTCCCAGGCTTTTTCAGAGATTTCAAGGGCAGGTTGAAAAAAGCTGTTCCCGGCATTGTTGACCAGGATGTCAATTTTGCCAAATTCCTGGTTCACCTGATCAACCAGAGGCTGCAATTGTTCCAAACGTCCAATATGACATGCAACGGCCAGTGATTTTCTGCCCATCTTTTTGATCTCCGCTGCCACACGTTCCAGATCGGGTAATTTTCGGCTGGTAATCGCAACATCAGCGCCCGCTTTAGCGAAAGTGAAGGCAGTCGCTTCACCAATACCCCGGCTACCGCCGGTGATTAATGCGGTTTTGCCTTCCAGAGAATATTGTGCCTGATCCATTTTAGCTCCTGTTAAGGTATATATTAGATTCTGAATTAAGGTTCTAGCTTAAAATCTATATACAGCTCACCGGATATTCTGTCATTGAAAAAAATATTATTCTCCCGGGCAGTCGCCAGGTTGGCATTGATTGCGGATGGAAAAGGTCATTGTTTAATTGGCGTTCATTCAGGGGTTTGCTTGATGATCTCCCTTAAGGATTATGGTCTACCCGGGCCCTCCTTCCTGCATCCTTTCTTTGCTGATTTTCCCTGATTCTGGATTTCAGTTCCACGAATTGCCAGCTGATTCCGTATCCTCTTCCCGGGCCACCAGGGTCCGGTAGCCGGCGACGATTCTCAGCAGGGTGGTCAGTCCGCAGAGGGCGGCAAAGCCGTAAGCCAGAACAGGGAAATAGGCGGGAAAGAGGCAGAAGAGCACAAACAGCAGGATCGTCTCGGTGCCTTCGGTCAACCCCCCCAGGTAGTATAGGGATTTCTGGGGGTAGTGGATACTGTTGATATCGTGCTTGGCGGCCATGACGGCAAAGGCCAGAAAGCTGGAGCCGGTGCCGACAAAGGCGAAAATCAGGGTGGCTGCGGGCAGGGCGTTCCGTTCTGGATCACTCAGGGCAAATCCCAGGACCACGGCTGAATAGAAGATAAAATCCAGGGTGATATCCAGAAAACCACCGGCGTCGGTGGGGATTCTCAAGCGGGCCAGGGTCCCGTCCAGTCCGTCCAGGATGCGGTTGAGGAGTATAATGGCCAGTGCCAGCAGAAACCTGTCTGCCCAGAGGGCCGGAACCACCATCATCCCCACCAGAAAACCGATGATTGAGATCTGGTTGGCTGTTAATCCCGTTTTCGCCGTGACCTCCCCCACCTTCTGCAGGGCCGGTTTTGTCCACGCCAGGGTCCATTTATCCAGCATCTCAGGTCCTCCCGTTGGCCAGATTAATCACCTGCCCCGGCGGACAATCCCGGTGGTCGTGGGATACCAGCAGAGCGGGGATATTCATGCGGCGGATCGTTTCAAAGACAAACACCCGGATCTGATCTTTCAACGCCTGATCCAGCTTGGAAAAGGGTTCGTCCAGCAGCAGCGCCTCCGGTTCCGCCAGCAGACTTCGCAGGAGGCTGACCCTGGCTCTCTGACCGCCGGAAAGGGTGGCGGGGTCTCGTTTGGCAAATCCGGGCAAGTCGGCCTTTTCCAGAGCGTCTTCGATCCTTGCTTTCCTTTTTTTCCGGTCCAGTTCCCGGGGCAGGGCAAAGGCCAGGTTTTCGGCGATGCTCATGTGGGGAAACAGCAGGTCATCCTGGAAAAGAATCCCGATCCGACGGTTTTCCATGGGTAGCGTCAGCACGGAACGGTCATTCAGCAGGACGTCCCCGCTCAAGGTAAACACGTTGGCCAGGTTGCCGCAGATGGCGGACATCAGCGTGGATTTGCCGCAGCCGCTGGGCCCCATGATACTGGCGATTTCCCCTGCTGCAATATCCAGAGAGAGCGGGGGGAACAGGGGGTTGCCAGCACTGAAAATCTGAATCGACCGTAATGTTAACATATTCAATGACTCAATTTAGACCTGCATGGATTTTCGCTGGCGAAAATAGAAACGGGGAATCAACAGGGCCGCCAGAAAAACCAGCAGCGGCGTGAGCAGCTGACTGAGGGCATAGACAGCAACGATTCGCCTGTCGGAGCCACTGGCCAGGTTGACCGCCTCCGTCGTGATGGTATCAAACCGCCCGGCACCCATGAAGAGGGTCGGCAGGTATTGCGCCACACTGACTGAAAAACCGATGGCAAAGGAAAACAGCAGCGGCCGCAGCAGGATGGGTAGCTTTACCCTCAGAAACACGCGCCAGGGCGAATGGCAGAGCGTCAGCCCGATGTCGGTGAATCGCTGGTCGTAGCTGCGATAAATGGGACCCAGGCTCAGAAAGACATAGGGCAGCACAAACAACAGGTGGGACCAGACCAGGCTGGGCCAGAATCCATCCAGGCGAAAGAGCGCCAGGATGACCTGCACACCAAACAGAAACGCAATCTGGGGAACCAACAGGGGCAGATAGATGAGCCAGAGCATGCCGGCAGTGCCGGTGCTCAAGCCCTGTTTCTGCATGCGCACTTCGTTCTCCAGACATCCCACCACCAGAACCACTCCCAGAAACGCAGCGGTCAGTCCGATGGAGATGGTGTTGCGGATTGGATCCGCCATCTGCATCAGCCCTTTCTGCCAGAACCGCAAACTCCAGGTCTCGGGCAGAAAATCGGGAAAGCGCCAGCGCCATGTAAAAGACCAGGTGACCAGTACCAGCAGGGCCAGCAGGGAAAACCCCACCACAACCAGGATAAAAAAATTCGAGATCACGGCCGGCAGGAACATGGGAAACCGTCGTTGTCCATTGACCAGCCACCCTCTCATCAACCGTGCCGCACCTATTTCCAGGATCACCAGCAGACCGATGCTGCCGACCACCAGCAGCAGGATCAGCGTTGCTCCGGCAGACCCCAACAGTCGGTGTTCAAGATCGGGATCATTGAACCAGCGGAACACCTGGGTCGCCAGGGTGGGCGGAGCGGTCGGGCCGACAATCAGGGCGATATCCACCACGGACAGGGAATAGGCCAGCACCGCAAAAAAGGCCAGCCGGATCTTGGGATAGAGCTGGGGCAGAAGGATCCTGCCCCAGACCTGGACTGCCTGATACCCCAGGCTTCTGCCCACCGCCAGGGACCCCGCCACATCGATACGGCTCAAGGCACTCAGGGACATCAGGACCAGAAAAGGCACCTCCTTCAAAACCAGGACCAGCATCAGGCTCAAGCCAGCCGTGTCCTTGACCATGCTCCAGTCCGGCGGGACATCAAATCCCGTTAATCCGGGCGAAAGCAGTCTTAAAAACCAGCCGCTGGGGGATGCCAGGAAGAGAAACCCGATGGCAAACGCTGCATGGGGGATCGCCAGCAGGGGCGCCAGGGCCTGGTTTAGCATCTTCCAAAACCGGTTGTGATAACTGACGGCAAAGAGCAGAAAGGTGCTCGCCAGTGCGAGCAGCGCCGCGCCGATACCGGACACCAGGGTCGTTTTCAGGGAGCTGCCGAATCCCGGCTGGGAAAACAGCCGGATCCAGGGATCCCATGATATACGGGTCGCTCCGATCGATGGCAGGTATCCCAGGGATTGCACCCAGGTGCTGATCAGGCCGCTGACGATGGCCGATAGAAAACAGGCAAGGGTGATGACTGGAAAAAGACCCAGTCGTCTCGCTTTTTTGCTGCTGATCACCCGTTGCACCTTTTTCCCCTAGCGATGATAGCGTTTTTGCCAGGCCTTTTCCAGGGCGTCCACCCAGCTGGCATCCGGCTCAAGCAGCACCTGTCCCAGTTCAGACGCTGAAAGGGTGGCAATTCCCAGGGGCAGTGCTTCAAAGGCCTTTCTGTCGCCGGGATTCAGTTTGTCCATGGCCAGCACGGTCGGATCCCCCCATATGGCAGGTTTCGCCTTCTGCAGCTGTGCTTCGGGAGACATCAGAAAATCGGCAAACACCATGGCCCCCTCCTTTGCATCGGAGTTAAAGGGGATGGCCACAAAATGGGTGTTGCCGATAGTCCCTCCTTTGTGCACATACGTACGTATGGAATCCGGCAGTTCCCCGTTGGCGATGGCGTTGCTGGCGTCGTTGGGATTGAAGCTGAGCGAAATATAGATCTCGCCGTCATCGAGCAGCTGCTTCATTTCCGGAGCGCCACTGGTGAAGGTGTTGCCTTTGCGCCACATGAACGGGTGCAGTGCATCCAGAAATGCCCAGAGCGGTGCGGTGACCTGATCGAAATTCCCCTCCGCTACCGGTTGATAGAGTGGGGTTTTATCTGTTGCGAGTTCCAGGAGGGCCTGCTTGATAAAGGTGGTGCCGTAAAAACTGGGCGGTGCAGGGTAGGTCACCCTGCCGGGGAATTTCTTTGCGAAGAGCAGGAGTTGTTTCATGTCGGCCGGATGCCAGTTGACCCGGTTGGTATCAACCATGAACACCAACTGGGCCATTCCCCAGGGGGCTTCCATATGCTCAACCGGTGTGGTGAAGTCAAAAAGCACGGTTGGCTTGTTCACCGTATCCACAAAACGGTAGTTGGGCAGCTTCTGACTGAACGGACCAAACAGGAGTCCGTGTTTCTTCATGGCCTTGAAATTTTCGCCATTGATCCACATCAGGTCCACACTGCCGCCGGTCTTTCTGCCAGCCGATTTCTCTGCCAGGATGCGGCTGATGACATCGCCGATATCGGTTATCTTGACATGCTTGACCATCACGCCATATCTGGCTTCCACCACATTGGCCGCCCAGCGGATGTAGTCATTGATCACATCGGATCCCCCCCAGGCATTAAAATAGATCATCTGCCCCCTGGCTTTCTCCTTGATCGCATCCCATTCATCGGCCTGGGCGGTGACGCTTCCCAGGAAGAGAGCGATTAGGAACAACGTTTTTAAAAGCATGCGCATCATTTTTCCCTGCTGATGGTAAACCCGTTTTCCTGGACACATGATAAACCCCCTGAATTAAGAACTGCGGGCATTCAACCCGGCTGTCGGTTAACGGTCATAAGCGGGACGCAGTCGTCCTTTCCCACGGGATGGTGTGACGGGATTCTATCTCTGTCGCTGCAAATACCCGGCCTAAAAAAAGGTTCGATGACTGTAACCCAGTGAACGCTCATGCTGAGGGCCCGGTACCTGCCGGTTTTCCGAAGACAGCCTTCCGTCACCTGTCTGTCAGCACGAATGCCAATGCCAGAACAGACCCGCAGATAATTCAGTTGGGTGCACCAAATATGTGTGGGTACCTGAAAGCGGAAAGAGGTTGTTTGTTCAGAAAACCTTGGAAGCCAGGGATGGATTCCAGGAGCTCCAAGGATGGATTTATGCGTTTTTCTGAATAAATAACCTCTTGAAGCGGTTATGATCACATACCCACATGTTTTTGGTGCACCCATTCAGTTTGATCTGTCGACAGATGGTCACGGATCGATTACACTCTGGGCAGGTTCATCGCTCCATCCGATTCCCGGAAACCGGTACAGACGCAATTACCCACCTACCATCAATGTCGTTCACTTAAGGGGCTTTTCTCAATTGTCAGAGCACCATAGGGGTGTCATTGCATGAACCTTGGAAGCCATGGATGGCTTCCCGGAGCTCCAGGATGGGTTTATGCGTTTCTTGAAATGACATCCCTATGGTGCGGAACGGTCTTACGTTAATGACATTGAATCTACCATAACTACTCTGACAAGGCGAACCGCCGTTTTTTTTTCCAGTTAACCATATTTGCCGAATGTCTTACAACCGATCAGTCACAAAAAATAGGGGTAACGAATGCCCCCCTCGGCGGATGCCTGCCTTTAAGTTACCGATTCCGCTAACGCTATGCACGGTGTGATGTTCACCCTGTTGGCAAAGATCAATAGCGGCAAAATAGTGCAGGAAAAACTGCCCCCATCGCTGCGCTGAATCTCTGGTAAAGCCGATCAATCCGTGACATGGCGAACATGGTATCAATCTTGCTGAAAAGACAAATAAACCCATTCAAAAAAAGAAGTCCATGCAAACCAAAAAAACATTAAAACTGGGACTGGTCCTTGTTCTTGCCGGAATGATCGGGGCGGTGTTCATCTTCGACCTGCAGCAATACCTGTCCCTCGGGTATCTGAAAAGCCGTCAGCAGCTGCTGAGCGACTATTATCTCGGCCACAAGGTCTTTACGATCCTTGTCTTTTTTATTGTCTACGTGATTACGACCGCCCTGTCCATTCCCGGGGCTGCCGTGCTGACGCTGTTTGGCGGCGCCCTGTTCGGTCTGCTGACCGGGACGGTGATTATCTCTTTTGCCAGTACCATCGGGGCAACACTGGCCTTTCTGACCTCCCGCTTTCTCCTGAAAGACTATGTCCAGTCCCGATTCCGGGACAAGCTGGCCATTATCAACCGGGGTATTGAAAAAGAAGGAGAGTACTATCTGTTTACGCTGCGACTCATTCCCGTTTTTCCGTTCTTCCTGATCAATCTGACCATGGGGCTTACACCGATCAAGCTGGTGAAGTATTACCTGGTCAGCCAGATCGGCATGCTGCCCGGAACCATCGTCTATGTGTTTGCCGGAACCCAGCTGGCCCGGATCGACTCCCTCCAGGGGATACTGTCACCGGGGTTGCTGGCTGCCTTCACCCTCCTGGGGCTGTTTCCTCTCGTTGCCAAAAAAGGAGTCACCATGATCAATGCCAACCGCCAACTTAAAAAATACAAACGTCCGAAAGCGTTCGATTACAACGTGGCTGTGATCGGCGCCGGTTCCGCCGGGCTGGTGGCATCCTATATTGCTGCGGCAATCAAGGCCAAGGTCATCCTGATCGAAAAACACAAGATGGGGGGGGATTGTCTCAATACCGGATGCGTTCCCAGCAAGGCCCTCATCCGGTCGACCAAGATGCTCTCCTATGCGAAACGGGCCCGGGAGTTCGGATTGAATCAAACGACGGTGGACTTCGACTTTGGACAGGTCATGGAACGGGTTCAGAATATCATAAAGAAAGTTGAACCCCACGACTCCGTGGAACGGTATTCGGACCATGGCGTGGAATGCCTCACGGGTGAAGCCATGATCCTCGATCCCTACCGGATAAAGGTGGGCGACCGCACCATTACCGCGAGAAACATCGTGGTGGCCAGTGGGGCCTCTCCTTTCGTTCCCCCCATACCGGGAATAGACAAAATCGACTACCTGACCAGTGACACCCTCTGGAATCTCCGGAAACTGCCTGAACGACTGGTGGTGCTGGGAGGCGGCCCCATCGGCAGCGAAATGACCCAGAGTTTTGCCCGTCTCGGCTCAAAGGTCTCCCAGGTGGAGATGGCGCCGCAGATTCTGATCCGGGAAGATGAAGAGGTCACCGCCCTGGTCACGGAACGGTTCAAAAAAGAAGGTGTGGATGTCCTGACAGGTCATCGGGCCAAGGCGTTCTACCGTGAGGGGGATGAAAAAGGGCTGCTGTGTGAATTTGAAGGGAAGGATGTTCGCATCCCCTTCGACGAAGTGATTGTTGCCGTGGGCAGAAGAGCCAACACCAAAGGTTTTGGACTGGAGGCGCTGGGGGTTGAGATTGAAAAGAACGGGACGATCGCCCATGACGACTACCTGCGAACCAATTTTCCCAATATCTTTGTCTGCGGCGACGTCGCCGGCCCCTACCAGTTTACCCATACGGCTTCCCACCAGGCGTGGTATGCTTCAGTGAACGCGCTCTTTGGTCCCTTCAAGCAGTTCCGCGTTGATTACCGGGTCATTCCCTGGTGTACCTTCACGGACCCGGAAGTAGCTCGGGTCGGGCTGAACGAAAAAGAGGCCCGGGAGAAGAATATCCCCTATGAAACGACCATTTTCAAGCTGGATGATCTGGACCGGGCCATCGCGGACAGCGAAGATCACGGATTCGTCAAGGTGCTGACGGTTCCCGGAAAAGACCACATTCTCGGTGTGACCATCGTCGGCAGCCACGGTGGAGATCTGATCGCCGAATTTGTACTGGCCATGAAACACAAACTGGGTCTCAACAAGATCCTCGGCACCATTCATATATACCCGACCCTGGGGGAAGCAAACAAATATGTCGCCGGAAACTGGCGAAAAAACCATGTGCCTGAAAGAATTATGGGGTTCCTTGAAAAGTTTCATGCCTGGCGACGTTAGGAGATAATATGCGCGTAATCCGAACCATGACCCTGCTGGGGATGCTGTTGACGGCACTGCTGGTCAACCCGGTCCTCGGTATTGACCACACCTACCCGCAATGGGACCGTATCCTCAAGGCCGTGGTGGTGCCCGTCGGCCCCAAAAGCCAGGTCCGCTATGACCTGCTGCAGAAAAATCCCCGGGAATTGGATCAATTCATCGGTGACGTCGAACGCGTTACCCACACTGAATATCAGCAATGGTCGGATCAGCAGAAGGTGGCATTTCTGATTAACGCCTACAATGCCCTGACCATCAAGCTGATTCTGACCAAATATCCGGATCTGAAATCCATCAAGGATCTGGGGGGCTTTTTTTCAGGTCCCTGGAAAATCGAGTTCTTTTCACTCTTCGGGGAAAAGCGGAATCTGGACTACATCGAGCACGCGGTCCTGAGAAAGGATTTCCAGGAACCCCGCATCCATTTCGCCCTGGTGTGCGCCTCGATCGGATGCCCGGCGCTGCGGAATGAGGCTTATGTGCCACAGCGGCTCGATCAGCAGTTGAGCGATGCCGCACAGCAGTTTCTAAAGGACAGGGACCGCAACTATTATGATCGCGACAGCGATTCCCTGAAGATCTCTTCCATTTTCAAATGGTTCAAGGAGGACTTTATCAAAACAGCGGGGTCGGTCGAGGCATTCATCGCACCCTGGATAACAGACGACGATCAGCTCCGGCAGCGTATCCGGGACAGGCAGATAGAGCTCGACTATCTGGACTACGACTGGAATCTGAACAGTACCAGCTGAAACCGACTATGCCCGGATCCAAAGCGATTCGGTTTCTATCCAGCCAGGCATCAACCACCGGTTGGCTTTGCTGATGACAGGGCCATCCCACCATCCCGTTCCAATCTGAGGACCTATGAAGCACAACGTGCCCGATGTCAATGAAATCGCCCCGGACTTTACCGTTTCAACGGAATCCGGGAACCTGTTTTTGCTGTCGAAAACCCTGGCAGCAGGAAACAATATTCTGCTGGTGTTCTACCGGGGTCACTGGTGACCTTTCTGTATCAACCAGTTGGCTGAAATAAAAAACCGGTATGCGACCATCACCCGGCTGCATACGATGGTCTTCGCCCTGTCCGTGGATACACCGGAACAGTCCCAGGCCCTGTCCCGGGAAATGGCCCTGCCCTTTCAACTGCTGTGCGATACGGGAAAAAAGGTCATTGGGCAGTATCACCTTCTGAATCCGAACGAGCATGGCGGGATCGCCTATCCGGCCATCTTCCTGGTCAAACCGGCCGGTGTCATCGGTTACCGTTCCCTGGACCGCACCGCCCAAAGGGTGAACCTGGGCGAAATCCTGGACTACCTGAAGGAACTGGACCAAAACCCCGACCAACTGCTGAAATCGACCTCACCTAAAAAACTCATCATCCCCACTGCCAGGACACTTGCCCAGATCGGTCGGAACATGTTTCTGCGGGGCAACCGGGCAGACTGGAAACACTACCTCGGTTACCCGGTCTTTATCGTTAGAACCCTGCTGGGGAAAACCCATCAGAAATAGGGTGACCAGAGAAATAGAGTGACAGCATACCTATTTCTGAGGTTCAGGTCGGGTTGATGGGGGCGAGTTGTCGTTTGCTGAAGAGCAGGAAGAATAGGATTACGATATATCCTGCCAGCGCCAGGACTGCGAAGAGCGGTTGAAATTTTCCCAGTGGTGCAAACAGCAGCACGGTGATCCAGTGCAGAGCGATAATTGGAAAGGAGTGGAGCCGGACGGGAAAATCGTTGTAGCGGCAGATGACGGACAGCCCGCAGAGATTCCAGCCATACAGAGCGGCAAACGCATGCAGATTCAAGAGCCATTTGTATTGACCGGGGGAATAGTCGTAGCTGTATTCAAACAGGATATAGGCAATCCCGGTAATGGCCGTGACCACCAGGAATCCCATCCCTGAGACCAGAAAATGTTTTTGCTGCAGATTCTTCCCCAGCTGGTAAAAGAGGTAGAAGATCGCCATCACGGTGATAAACAGGATCGTGGTGACAACGACCTGGGGGTGCAGCTGTTCGAAGATAATAAAAAGGAAAAATATAACCACGCCCAGATTCACCAGCCAGAACCCGGCTTCCTTGGTAAAGATGACCAGGGGACGCTCACTTTCTTCAATGAACGAGAAAATAAGTGAAAAGGTGATTAACGACAGCGGAAATGAAAAACCGAGGAAGAAGGTATCCAGCTGCAGTTTCTTCATGTAGATCAGTTTCAGATACTCGTTGTTCAGGATGACGAGGGTGGAAATTACCAGTGCCATGGAGAGACAGAGCAGGGCGGCCTGGTGAAATTTCAGAAAGACAGGCTCATCGCGACGGAAAAACCCCCAGGGAAGAAAGGAGAATTTCTCCACGCGTACTGATTCGACGATCACTGCCAGGATGAGCGATAGAACCATCGCCGGAATATAGAGCTTAAAAAAGGCAAAAAACGCATATGTGATGGAGCAGACCAGGAAAACGCTCACCCGCTTCGGAATCGTTCGCGTTTTGAGGGTGAAAAAAAGAAGCAGGGAGCCCCCGCCGCAGAGGTTGAACAGAAAAACATGGAGTCTTTCAAAATTGTAGCCGCTTTCAGGAATCACCAGATGCAGAAATCCGAAAACCAGCGCAATGACAGCCAGACAACCAAAAATCGTCTTGAGTCGGGCATTCATGATGAATCCCTTTTCCGGCAGGTCACTATTTTCCAAGTACATGTTTGAAAACCTCTTCAAGATTTGAATGTCTAAAATTAAAACCGGTATCCAGCAAACGGGTTGGTTTTGCTCGGGTGCTAAAGAGAATCCCTTCTACCCCCATCTGCCCGAAGAAAAGCTTTATCAGAAAAGCCGGAAAAGGTAAAACCGCCGGTCTGGACAGAACGGATGCCAGCGTCCGGGTAAAATCCAAATAGGTTACCGGGTTTGGACTGACCACATTGACCGGTCCAGAAATATCTTCATTCATCAGCGCCCAGTAAAAGGCAGCCAGGGCATCATCAATACCAATCCAGCTGATATATTGTTTTCCCGACCCCATGCGACCACCCAGACCCATTTGATAAGGCAACAAGAGCTTCTGCAGGGCGCCCCCCTCCGGTGTTAAAACCACGCCGATCCGCATCAAAGCAGTACGCATGCCATTGTCCAAAGCAGGTTGCACAGCGTTTTCCCAATGATCGCAGACAGTAGCCAGAAAACCGTTTCCCGCTATTTCATCTTCACTCAAACAATCATCTTTACGATCTCCATAAATGCCTGTTGCCGAAGCGGAGATGAAAACACCGGGTTTTGGATTCAGACTCGACACTCTTTCAGCCAGCAAATACGTAGTGCTTACTCTACTTTCAATAATTCTCCTTCTCTTCTCCGCAGTCCAGCGACCCTCACCCACGTTTTCACCGGAAAGATGGATCACCGCATCTACACCGACCAGATCGTCTGCATTGAGAATGCCCCTGGCAGGATCCCAGAAGATTTCCGTTGCTGTTTGAGGCTGTCGACGGACGAGGGTCAGCACCGAATGACCCCCGGTGGTGAGAAAGGGGATGAGCTTCCGCCCCAGCACCCCGCTGGCACCGGAAATCAGCACCTTCTTTCTTGGCAGATGCTGAAATCGCTGGTGAAGTTCCAGATCGGCAGCTGTTGTCCGATGCCGCCAGGCAAAGATCCGGCTGAGCCTTTTGCGGACAAAAAAATCGGCCATGAGGCCGGTGATGGGGGCGAAAAAAGGTTTGTATTCGATGGTGTCTTCCAGGGAGGACCGGTTGCCGTCCAGGGATTCAAAGCGATGAGTGTGTACCCAGCTGGAGAGGGGACCCCGGGTTTCGATGTCCCTGAACATCCGGTTTTCTTCATAATCGGTATGCAGCGCATGCCAATGGTATCTGACCGGTCCCTCCTTCATCCCCAGAATAACTGTCGCCCCTGTTTTAATCCCACCCGATTTGTGGATCACCTGAATCGGGTCCCAGGGGGGGCTCAACCGCTCAATCGCGCCTTCTCTCGCGTGCCAGCCGAAGAGCGCTTCCACGGGAACGGCAAAGGTGCTTTTTTGGGTGAAGCGCCCGGTAACTTTTTTTTTCACATCACCGGATGGATCGAGTCCTGATTTCATTTTTTTCTACTTGAA
>JAHJRI010000025.1 GCA_018830885.1 bacterium
ACGGCGACACCGGCCAGCGCTTTCTGTTCCTCAATGGGAATCCCCAGCTTGGCATAGGTTTCCAGCAGCTTGGGATCTACGTCTTCCAGGCTCTGGGGGCCATCTGCCAATGATTTCGGGGAAGAGTAATAGGAGAGTGCCTGATAGTCGATGGGCGGGTGATGGATGGTTGACCAGTTGGGTTCACGCATGGTCTGCCATCTTTCGAACGCCTTCAGTCGCCATTCGAGCATGAATGGCGGCTCTTTTTTGATTGCGGATATCTGGTGGATGGTCTCTTCGGTCAAACCCGGAGGTATAAAGGAGGCTTCAACATCCGTCACAAATCCATGTTGATATTCCTGCTTCAGGACCAGATCAATTTCTGTTTCACTTGTTTTCATGGTTTTTCTATTCCTTGACCAATCCGTTCCCAGGCATGCGCCCCTATTGCGGTGATGCCGGAATCCCGCTGTAAAGCGGACATGACTTTGTACGGGTTTCCCGGGTTGAACTGGTGACTGGTGTGTTTGCTGCTTCAGATTTTCGTTTCTAACATCTTATAGTACCTACCTGAAAGTTCCGTGCCAAAGTAAACTTATTGCCCGAGCACTGTTTTCAGGGCGTTTAACACCACAATCCCGCTGGGAATCCCCGAAACATCGTCGAGACCCCCAGTTAACGCCGAAAAATGCCCTGGGTACTGAAAACAGAGGCAGACAGGGGTTTTTTCGGACGTCGGAAATCCTGACGGGGCAGGATTTCCTGCCCGGGTGAATCTGAACCGGCTATCTCCCCATTTCCTGTAAATATGTCGCCGTAGGTGCACCCCTCGCCGTTCCCTTTACAGATTGCGGTTTTTTGTGTTTAGCATACAGGACAAAGAGCACATCTGACCGATCGGTGAGGCTGCCGTCAGGCTGGAGCCTGTTTACCAATAACCCTTCATTCAGGAAGATCAGACCATGAAACGTATTTTCTGCAAGCTCGGAACAGTGATCACCATCCTGTTCATTTCCTTTTGCATCATACCTGCATCTGCCATATCGATGGACTATGACCACGAAATCAAACTGGAAAATATGACTTTCTCATGGAAAATCCAGGAGCCACTGCTGTATGTAAAACTGACTGCCGCCACCACGGGCTGGGTCGGGATCGGGTTCAACCCGTCCACAAAAATGCAGGATGCCAACTTTGTCCTGGGCTACGTTAAAAACGGAACCGTCTTTTTGACGGACGCCTTTGGGGTCCGACCCAAAGAGCATCTCGACGATACCGCCATGAACGGTCAAAATAACGTAGCCAATGTTTCAGGGAGTGAGCAGGGGGAATTCACCACGATTGAATTTTCTCTCCCGCTGGATTCGGGGGATGCCGCGGACCGGAAGATCAACCGGGAAGGGGTTACCACTGTTTTGCTGGCTTTTGGGAAAGGTCAGGACAATTTCCAATCCCGGCATCGATTTCGAACCAGTCTTCAGGTAGATCTGTCCAACGGAAAATACCATTAACCGGCCCGATCCGGTCGATCCCACAGGATCCCTGTTTTCAGCTCCACCCATGCACGGGGCGGGCATGACGAAAACAGGGTTCCCGGCTTTTAAGTGACTCTATTTTTTTCATTAACCCGGAGTGGTATAAGCTATGGCTAAACATCTGCGCAATGACCCAATCGTTCTATCCCTCAGGAGACTGGTTCCTGGATTGGCACTGGTTCTGCTGGTCTGTGGGCTCGGTTTCCCGGCCAGCGCTGAGCCGGTTGACCAACCTGCGGCGAATCCCCCAATCAGCGAAGCCACCCAGGATTGCCTGGGCTGCCACGAAGACGAGACCCCCGGGATTGTTGCGGATTGGCGATCCAGTAGACATGCAACGATGTCGGTCGTCAACGCCCTGCAAAAACCCGTCCATGCCAGACGCGTATCAGCCGACGCTGTCCCGGAATCCCTGTCGTCTGTGGTCGTGGGCTGCTATGAATGTCATGGACTGAATCCCGAACGACATAAGGATAATTTTGAGCACAACGACTACAGAATCAATGTGGTGGTTTCACCCCCCGACTGCGCCACCTGCCACCCGGTAGAGGTCGAACAGTATGCCCACAGTAAAAAAGCCAATGCCATTGCCAACCTCGAACAAAACCCGCTCTATCATCAACTGGTCAATACCCTGACCCGGCAGAAAGACCTGGAAAACGGAACCCTGGTTGAGAAAGAGGTTGCCCCCATGGCCGGGGCAAAATCCTGTTATGGCTGCCATGGCACCCATATTGGGGTCAAGGGGATGAAAACCGTGCAGACGGCCTTTGAGAAGGTGGATGTTCCTGACCTGACCAACTGGCCCAATCAGGGTGTCGGACGTCATAATCCAGACGGCAGTTTCGGTGCCTGTACCGCCTGTCATCCCCGTCACAGTTTCTCCCTGGAAACGGCCCGAAAACCCTACACCTGCGCCCAATGCCATCTCGCTCCGGACGCCCCGGCCTGGGAAGTATATAAGGAGAGCAAACATGGCAATATATTTCTGAGTCAAACCGGACAATGGAACTGGACGCATGTTCCCTGGCAGCCGGGTGCGGACTTTAAGGCACCGACCTGCGCTACCTGCCACAATGCGCTTCTGGCTGACAAGGATAACGCGACCATCGTGGAAAGAACCCATGATTTTGGGTCACGACTCTGGGTCCGGATATTCGGTCTCCCATACTCCCACCCGCAACCCAAAGACGGCAGAACATACCGGATTCGAAACGAAGACGGCCAGCCCCTGCCGGTGACATTCAGTGGGCAGCCCGCGTCGCCATTCCTGATCTCCCAGGTGGAAGCACAGGCAAGACAACAGCAGATGCGGAAGGTTTGCGGATCCTGTCACAGCACCGACTGGAGCAATCAATTTTTCAGCCATATGGACCAGTCCAACCAGGAAGTCGATCGCATGGTCAAAACAGCCACCCGGATGATGCAGAGCGCCTGGGAAAAAAACCTGGCAGACCCGGCGAACCCTTTTGATGAATCCCTGGAGCTGACCTGGCTCCGTCACTGGCTGTTCTACGCTTCATCGGTCCGGTATGGCACGGCCATGTCCGGCCCCGATTATGTCGGTTTTAAAAATGGCTGGTGGAACCTGACAAAAAACCTGGTCGATTTCGAGAAAGAGATCAAGACCGCCATTCATGAAAAATCGGGGGGAAAATAGTCCGGAAGATCTGTCCTGTTCCTGCGCTTTTTCCTCTCAACCATCGCTTTGATACCGCCATCCTGCCCCGAAGCATGGGCAGCCATGTCCATGCTTCCTGACACCCGGACCTGAAAATTTTCAGACCTGCAACAACTTTGTGGTAGAAATATTTTTATGTTATAGTACAATAAAGGTAACAGCGGATCCTGATCGCTCGGGCAGTTCATTCCTTCGGCAAATACCCGATCACTCATGAATGCGCAGCGAAGCCGCAATTCCGTTTTATTGTCATTCCCCCTGCCGGGGTCTGTTTCAACGTTTTTGTACCTTGCATATCATTCAAAGAATCGGTAACGATTCACCATTTTTTGAGCAGAAGCTGAGACCTGTGTGTGATTGAATACGCGAGACTCGCAGCGAAGAACGTCGAGCATGCGTTCCATGACATACAGGTCTTCGCGTCTATGGCAGAACCTGGATAGATATGAGGATGATAGCGTTTTTGAACAGTGTCCCTGGGGCCTCTATAGAGGCCCCAGGGTCAAGCTTGTTTATCTAAATGGTTTTAAAAGCAGTTAATCTCATTTCAGGAGATCATTATGCATCGTGATGCATTCGGGAGTCAGGCAAAATTGCCGCTAAAAAAAGGAACCGGAGAATATTACAGTCTGGAAAAACTGGACATTGGCGGTAATATTGACCGCCTGCCGTTCTCAATCAAAATCCTGCTGGAACAGGCGTTGCGGAACCTGGACGATTTTCGGGTTGTGGAAAAGGATATCCATACCCTGGCGGAATGGTCTCCGGACGGTGACTTTGAAAAGGAAATTCCATTCACACCGGCCCGGGTGCTCCTCCAGGATTTCACCGGCGTCCCCTCACTGGTCGATCTGGCTGCTTTGCGCAGTGCCATGAAAGAGATGAAGGGCGATCCCTCCGTGATCAATCCCCGGGTGCCGGTCGACCTGATTATTGACCACTCGATCCAGGTGGATGCCTTCGGCTCCAGTGATTCGCTCCAGACGAACATGAAGCGGGAGTTCGAACGCAACCGGGAGCGGTACGAGTTTCTCAAGTGGGGGCAGAATGCATTCAAAAATCTGACCGTGTTTCCGCCGGGCGCAGGGATCGTTCACCAGGTGAACCTGGAGTACCTGGCATCGGTGGTTCAATCCCGGGACGGCTTCTGTTTTTCAGATACCGTTGTGGGAACCGATTCCCATACACCGATGGTCAACGGGCTCGGTGTCATGGGATGGGGTGTCGGGGGAATCGAAGCGGAATCGGTGATGCTGGGACAACCTATTTATATGCGGGTGCCACGGGTGGTCGGCATGAAACTGACCGGGGCGTTGCCCCTGGGGACCACAGCCACGGACCTGGTCCTGCGGATCGTTGAAATCCTGAGAAAGCATGGGGTGGTTGAAAAATTCGTCGAGTTTTATGGAGACGGTCTTTCCGCACTGAGCCTGGCGGACCGGGCCACCATCGGCAACATGGCGCCGGAATATGGGGCGACCATGGGATTCTTTCCCACGGATCACATCACCCTGGACTATCTCAAAAAAACAGGCCGCCCGGACGAGGTGATCGAACGGGTCGAAGTCTACTGCAAAAGCCAGGGGATTTTCAGGACGGATGGGATGAGTGCCCCCCTCTTTTCGGAAACCCTGGAACTGGATCTTTCCACCGTGGAAACCTCAATCGCCGGTCCGAAACGGCCCCATGACCGGATTGCGCTTTCCAATGTCAAGGAACAGTGGTCCAAACTGTTGAAAACCCCAATCAAGGAGCGCGGATTTGAACTGGACGACGCAGCCATCGGTGCGTCGGTGACGATTCCGGCTTCTCCACCCTATGAACTGACCCACGGCTCCATCGTGCTGGCCGCGATTACATCCTGCACCAACACCAGTAATCCGTCGGTAATGATGGCGGCCGGCATCCTGGCTAAAAAGGCCTTTGAACAGGGACTTCAGACCAAGCCCTGGGTCAAGACGTCGCTGGCCCCGGGATCCCGGGTCGTTACCGATTACCTGTCCGCCTCCGGCCTGGATAAATACCTGGAAAAAATGGGGTTTTACAATGTCGGGTACGGCTGCACCAGCTGTATTGGCAATTCTGGCCCACTGGCGCCGGAAATCGAAGCGGCTGTGAAGGACAAGAACCTGACGGTTGCAGCCGTGCTGTCGGGAAATCGTAATTTCGAAGGGCGCGTCAATCCCTTTACCAAGGCCAATTTTCTGGCGTCACCCCCCCTGGTGGTCGCATATGCCATCGCAGGGACCATGGCGATCGATTTTGAAAAGGATCCCCTGGGGAAGAATGCCGAGGGGAAACCGGTCATGTTGAAGGATATCTGGCCGACCCTTGAAGAAGTCGGCGCCGCACAGCTGGTGATTACCCCTGAGATGTACCGCAGCCGGTATGAGGCCATCGAGACCGTCTCTCCCATGTGGAACGATATTGTTGGCAAGGGCGGGGATGTCTACGAATGGGATACCGGTTCCACCTATATCAAGAACCCGCCTTTCTTCAAGGGGATGTCCAAGGAGGTGCCGCCAGCCGTTGAGATCGTCAAGGCCAGGGTACTGGTCAAGGTAGGGGATTCCGTCACCACCGACCACATCTCGCCGGCCGGGTCAATCAGCGGCAACTCTCCCGCAGCCGACTACCTGCGGGCCCACGGTATCGACAAAGAGGATTTCAATTCCTACGGGTCGCGACGGGGAAATGACCAGGTCATGGCGCGGGGCACCTTTGCCAACATCCGCCTGCGCAACCAGCTGGTTCCCGGAGTGGAAGGCGGATATACGGTTCATCTTCCCACCGGCAAGCAGACATCTATCTTTGAAGCCTCTGATCTTTATCAGAAAGCGGGGATACCCCTGATCATTCTGGCGGGCAAGGAATATGGAACCGGATCCTCCAGAGACTGGGCGGCCAAAGGGACGTATCTTCTCGGCGTTAAGGCCGTGGTTGCCTCAAGCTACGAGCGGATTCACCGATCCAACCTGCTGGGGATGGGTGTTCTGCCCCTGCAGTTCATGGATGGCGCTACACCGGACAGTCTCGGTTTGACCGGAAAAGAAAGCTATTCAGTGCTCGGACTGACTGGTGACTTGAAACCGCAGCAAAAGCTGACCCTGCGGGTCGACGATCGGGAGATTCCGATCCAGTCGAGGCTGGATACCGCCGTGGAAGTCGAATATTACAAAAACGGCGGCATCCTGCACAACGTCCTGCGTAACTTCTTTAACCAGTCATAGAATTTTTCCGGAGCGTCCGCAGCGTCAAGATCAGCAAGGTGTGATTCTTGACGCTGTCAACACGCGGGGAGATTCTGTCAGCTCATGTTTTCAGATAGATGACGTTGACAGCGATCGATTTCAATCCCTCACCCCCGGTTGGATTCGAAATCAATAGACAAAGGGGCTGTCCATACGATAAATTTTTAACTTGATCGGGATAAAACCGCTATTGACATTTTCATGAACCCAAGTACAGGAGCTGAATATGACCGAACTATTTCAAGTATATCGATGCGAGATTTGCGGCAATATCGTTGATGTCGCGCATGCCTCCGGCGGCCAGTTGACCTGCTGTAACCAGGCCATGACCCTTCAGGTGGAAAAAACCTCGGATCAGGGGCAGGAAAAGCACCTCCCTGTTCTGGAAAAAAAGGGCGATGGGCTGACTGTCACTGTGGGATCCGTCCATCACCCGATGGAAGAGAAGCATTTTATTGAATGGATTGAGATAATTTCCGCCGACGGGCTGTCACGAAAATACCTCAAGCCCGGACAGACCCCCCAGAGCCAGTTTGCTGCGCAGGCCAGCCTGCAGAAAGTGCGCGCCTACTGTAATCTTCATGGGTTGTGGAGTATAAAGGGGAGCTGAATATGAAAACGAGCTTGAAGGGAACCCAGACGGAAAAAAATCTTCTGGCAGCTTTTGCCGGGGAGTCTCAGGCCCGGAACCGCTACACTTTTTTTGCCAAACAGGCGAAGAAAGAGGGCTATGAGCAGATCTGCGCCATTTTCCTCGAAACAGCCGACAATGAAGAGCAACATGCCAAGAACTTCTTCAGACATCTGGAAGGGGGCGACCTGGAAATTACAGCGACCTATCCGGCCGGTGTAATCGGCAAGACAGCTGGAAATCTGGAGGCTGCCGCTGCCGGGGAGCATCATGAGTGGACCGTTCTTTACAAAGAGGCGGCTGAGGTCGCTGAGAAGGAGGGGTTCCCCAAGGTAGCGGAATCATTCCGCGAGATATCCCGGGTTGAGGTGGAGCATGAAAAACGCTTTCTGAAACTGCTGCAGAATATCAAGGATGGCAAGGTTTTTGAGAAGGATACGCCGGTCCGGTGGAAGTGCCGCAACTGCGGTTACGTGCATGAAGGGAAGACCGCCCTGGCTATTTGCCCGGCCTGTCAGCATTCCCAGGCCCATTTCGAGATAAAGGACGATAACTACTAGTGTCCAGTCAAGAGTCCCATGTAGGGACTGGCAGACACCGGGGTACCATGGTCCCATGGCATGGTCGCTGATTTCTGCGGAATCGAAGCCACAAACGAGACTTGATGACGCTGGCCGGGCAGTTGGAATATCCTGTCAGGATAGGATCGTTAATAAAAAAAGGCGCTTTTCGGGGCGCCTTTTTTTTTATTCACGTTTCATTCAATTTTAGTCGTTACGGAGCAGCATGGAGTTTTTTGCACTGCAGACAATAACAATCGCGCTTATCCTGGGGGTGACATCGTACATCCTGTCCCGCTGGTTGAGGGTTCCGGCGATTGTTTTCTATCTCCTGGCGGGTCTGGCTGCGGGTCCGGTCGGGTTCGGGTTGGTGGATACCACGTCACTGGGCAGCGGTTTGCTGGTCCTGGTGGAGATAACCGTCGCCATCATTCTGTTTGAAGGCGGGCTGTCACTCTCCCCCCACGCCTTTAAAAGCGAGTCGTCCGCCATTCGCCGCATCCTGATCATCTCATTACCCCTCACCGGCATGGGGGGCGCGGCACTGGCCCACTATCTGCTGGATTTACCGTGGCAGATCGCTATTTTCTTCGGTGCGTTGATTGTGGTTACCGGTCCGACGGTGGTGGGATCGATTCTAAAAAGCGTCTACCTGACCCGACGACTGGAAATCCTGATGAACTGGGAATCCATCTGGGGAGACGTCATCGGGGTTCTGTTGAGTGCGGTGGCCCTGGAAATGGTGGACATCAACCTGCAGGATTCCTGGGGGGAAGTGGGGTTTACCCTGCTTCTGAGAATTGTGGGTGGAGTCCTGGTCGGGATTGTGGGTGGTTACAGCCTGACCTGGATTATCAATCGCGTCTGTCGTCTCCGGGACACCGCCCTGCTCGGAATTGTCAGTATCGCCGGCGCTCTGGCCGTTTTTTACGCCGCCAATGTCATGATGCATTCCTCAGGACCCCTGGCGGTTGCCGTTGCCGGTTTTATCCTTTCCGGTCTGAACGAAGAAACGCTGCATGAGATTCGCCATTTTAAGGAGCAGATATCAAGCATTTTCATCAGCACGATGTTTGTCGTGCTTTCGGCCCATATCAATCCGATGCCGCTGCTGGACCAGTGGCCGATGATGCTGTTGACCGCACTGATCATGGGGGCGCTGGTCCGTCCGCTCTCCATGCTGGTTGCCTTGTGGAAAACACCGGTTTTTCTGTCAGAACGGATATACATCGGACTGATTGGTCCCCGGGGAATCATCGCAGCCGCAACAGCTGCATATGCCACCCTGACGGTCTTGGGGCATGACAGGGATATGGCGTTGCTTCTCAATCTCACCTATGCCGTCATTTTCTTCTCCGGATTGGCGGCAACCCTTACCTGCCGTCCCCTGGCCAGGATTCTGAAGGTGGCTGTCCCGGCTTCCCGCTCCGGATTGCTGATCGTCGGCTTAAACAGTTTCAGCTCCGCCATCGCTGATTTTGCCGATTTGTATGTGCCCGTTTCATTTCTGGAAACCAATGCCACGTCCTGTATGCTGGCCAGCGACCTGGGGCACGAAATCATCTGCACCGATCTTCTGGACAGTGATATTTACGAAGCAGCAATGTCAGACGGTTTTGCCCGGTTGCTGGTGGTGACCCAGAATGATGCCATGAACGAATTGATCGCCAAAAAAGCGGCGATCCACCTGGAGCCGGAAAAAGTATACTGGTCCGTCGACAAGTCGGATACGGAGACCATCAACCTGGTGAGCTCCCTGCGCAGCAACCTGGCCTTTGCAGATAATTTCTCAGTCAGAGAGGCGGTAAGGATGCTGGATTGCGGGAAAGCGGTCATGAAAGTGCTGAAACCCTCAGACATCCAGGCCGCAAACGGAGTGCCACTGCTGGAACTACTGGAGAACGGCCTGGGATTCCGGGTTATGCTCTCGGGTCAGACACCACGCAACGAGGCCCTGTGTTTTGTGCCGCTAACGGACGGGCACGACGAAGCATGAGCATACATTCATTGACCCTTTTTATAAACCCATCGTTATCGCCCCGATATTGAAATCCCATGGAAAATCGATTCAGCGAACCAGACCTGATTGAACTGAGGAAGCAGCATCCGGACCTTTCGCAAGATCTGGTGGAAAGGATCTACACCTCCCGTCTCATCGGACGGAACCCGAATCTGGTGCTGCATGGCGGCGGGAATACCTCTGTCAAGACCCGGGTGAAAGACCTGCTGGGCAGGGAGCAGGCGATTCTCTTTGTCAAGGGCAGTGGCCATGATCTGGCATCGGTCACAGCCAGCGGCTTTTCCGGTCTGAGGCTCGAGAGCCTCAAAGAGCTGCAATCCCTGGACGCACTGTCCGATGAGGAGATGGTCAACCAGCTGCTCATCAGCCGGATCAATGCGACCGCTCCCACAGCTTCCATCGAAGGACTGCTCCATGCATTTTTGCCCCACAAGTTTGTCGATCACAGCCACGCGGACAGCATCCTGATTCTGAGCAACAGGGAGGATGGCGCTGCCATTGTTCAGAATGCCCTGGGGCCCAAAGCGGTTGTCTGTCCCTACATGAAACCCGGATTCAGCCTGGCCAGGGGGGTCGCGGCCCTCGTTGCTGAAAATCCCGATGCCGAAGCCGTCATCTGTCTGAATCACGGCATTTTTACCTTTGGACCGGATGCCAGAACCGCA
Source organism: bacterium (assembly GCA_018830885.1). Taxonomy (GTDB): domain Bacteria; phylum SAR324; class SAR324; order XYD2-FULL-50-16; family XYD2-FULL-50-16; genus JAHJRI01. The sequence goes on from JAHJRI010000025.1 coordinate 10,326, forward strand.
TATGGCCGGATGATCCATTATGTGAACCGGGCTGAGCAGTATATCAGCCAGAAGACAACAGGTGGCACCGGGGGCAGCGCCCTGTCTCCGGGCAAAGCTGCCAGTGAGGCCGATATTGCCCGCCTGGCCCAGGTCGTTCGCGGCGCTGCTTCATTCCTGGATAGTACCGGTATCCGACGGCGGTTTTATGTTGAAATCAGGAGTTCCCCCGACCTGATTGCTGCATCCCTGTCCGACACGGCGGGGACCCTCTGTCAATCGGGTGTCCTGACACCGGATCATGCCCTGCGAACGAAGAACACCTATATTTATATGGATGACATCCCGGTGTCGGATGACGCCCTCAAAGAAAAAGTCAACGCTGCTGTGGAGACGTTTCGAGACGCCTACAACGTCTATTTTGAAAAGCAGGTGCATGACAAGGGGCTCCAGCGAACAAGGCTGGACAGCAGCCCCCGGGTCTTTTTGGCCGCCGGCGCAGGACTTCTGGCCCTCGGCTTTTCCCGGAAATGGGCCGGCATCGCAGCGGATATTGCAGAGCAGACCATCCGTGCCAAGCAGCAGGCCATGCTGATGGGTGAATACCGGGCGGTCACTGAATCCCATAACTTCGATCTGGAGTATATGAGCCAGCAGCAACAGAAACTGGAAAAAGACAGGCCCGGGGATCTGTCCGGTCAGGTGGCGGTGGTCACCGGTGCGGCCGGGGCCATCGGTTTCGGGATTGCTGACCGGCTGCTGAAGGAAGGGGCTGCCGTCGTTATTGCCGATATCGATACCACCCGACTTCAAACCGTCCATGAGATCCTGTCCGAGCGCTATGACAAAAACCGGATCGAAAGCCTGGCCTTTGACATCACCGATTTCCCCACAGTGGAGAAAGCCCTGCAGGAGATCTGTCTGAAACTGGGAGGTGTGGATATCATCGTTCCCAATGCCGGCATTGCCCATGTGGCAAAAATCGAGGACCTGTCCCCCGAGACATTTTCCCAGGTGATGGATGTGAATCTGATGGGTGTGTTTAACATCATTAAGGCCGGTATTCCGATTTTCAGACGCCAGGGAACCGGTGGTAACATTGTCCTGATCAGTTCGAAAAATGTGTTTGATCCCGGAGCGGCATTCGGCGCCTACAGCGCATCCAAGGCCGCCGCTCACCAGATTGCCAGGATCGCCGCCCTGGAACTGGCGGAACTGGGGGTACGGGTCAATATGATCAATCCGGACGCTGTCTTTGGTGATGCCACCGTTTCTTCAAAACTCTGGGACTATATTGGTCCGGACAGAATGAAATCCAGGGGTCTGGACCCGGACGGTCTCAAAGAATATTACCGCCAGCGGAACCTGCTGAAGACCTCCGTGCTGGCGGAACATGTCGGTAACGCGGTGGTGTTTTTCGCCAGTGAAAAAACCCCCACCACGGGCGCCACGCTGCCGGTGGACGGTGGGGTCCCGTCTGCGTTCCCCCGTTAACGGAAAAAGGAAGACATGAACCTGAATCATATTGCACTGGTCAGCACCTCTGAGGAAAATGCGGACCGATTTTTTCAGACCTGTCTCGGCCTGGAGAAAAAAGCATCCAAAGTGCTGCCGGCAGACATCTCGGAAAAACTCTTCGGGCAAAAAGAGGATTTTCCGATTCTCTATTATGCCAGCGACACACTCTCTTTTGAAATCTTTATTTCCCGGCGTAAAGAGAAGGTGAAAAATCCCCTGGGACATATCTGTCTCGATGTCAGAAATCGGGAAGCATTTGCAGAGACCTGTGCATCAGAAGGATTGGAAGTGCTGCGGGTTCCCAAGGGCAACTCCCTGTTGATCTTCGTCAAGGATTTTGACTCGAATGCCTACGAGATCAAGGAAGCCGTTTAGCGGTCCGATGGCCTGCATTTGACATGCTGTTTATGTCACTGTTTACCACAAAGACACAGAGGATACTGAGTCATATGATGTTTTAACTGCAGTCAGTCATCAACAGATGAAGAACGATTTAGAAACGCATCCGGAAAAAAACACTGAATAGTCTTTTCTTTGGGTACTACGTGCCTCTGTGGTGAAATTGTTTTGAATAGATACCTGTTCGTGCAACATTATATCAGCCCCGTTACTGTCGGCAGGCAGGCGGGGGTCAATCTGTAACGGAAGTCGTGACGGGATGCCGGTACCTGGTAGCCCGGGCTGACAACTGATCAACCAAGGAGAAAATATGGCAGATCTGGATGGCGTCAAAGAAGCAAAGAATTTTCATGCAGGGGTTCCTCAAAAATCGGAGGGATTTTTTCTGAAAGGGTCCAACTCGCTGGACTGGGGTATGAAGAACAGGCTGGCCCGGATTTTTAATCCCCAATCGGGCAACACGGTGATGCTGGCCGTTGACCACGGTTATTTTCAGGGTCCGACCACCGGTCTGGAGCGGATTGATCTGGATATCCTGCCGCTGGTTCCCTATGCGGATACCCTGATGCTGACCCGCGGCATCCTGCGCAGCATCGTCCCGCCTTCCATGACGCTGCCGATTGTGATCCGGCGTCCGGTGGCTCCAGTATCCTCAAGGAGCTGTCCAACGAAGAAATTGCGGTTGCGGTGGAGGATTCGGTCAGACTGAATGTCTCAGCCATGGCCGTGCAGGTATTCATTGGCGGTGAGTACGAAAAACAGTCGATCCACAATATGACCCGCCTGATCGATCAGGGAATCCGTGCCGGTATCCCCACCCTCGCCGTCACGGCGGTGGGTACGGACATGGCAAGGGATGCCCGCTACTTCAGGTTGGCAACCCGGATCTGTGCCGAACTCGGGGCCCACTATGTGAAAACCTATTTCATCGAAGAGGGATTTGAGACCGTCACCTCCTGCTGCCCGGTTCCGATCGTAATCGCCGGCGGCAAGAAACTCCCGGAGCTGGATGCCCTGACCATGGCCTACAAGGCGATCCAGCAGGGCGCCAACGGTGTGGATATGGGGCGGAACATCTTCCAGTCGGAAGCCCCCAAAGCAATGATCCAGGCAGTCGGTGCGGTGGTGCACAGGAATGAGACACCGGAAAAAGCGTTCCAGATGTACAACGACCTGAAGAACCAGAAGTAACAGGGTCTCACAAACCAACATGCCCCCAGGCGGGGCACAGCGAAGGATGAGAATGGGTCGGTGATTCTGGCCGGAAAATGGGGGACACGAATGATCATATCCCCCATTTTCCTGATCCGCGGAGAAGTCAAAACAGCGTCTGCCCGGCCGGTCTGTTTATATAGGCAGACGCCGGTAGACCTGAACCAGAAGGTAAGCATAAATAAAGCCCCCTGATTGAAAAAAAATAAACGCAAGCAGATCCAGCTGCAATCCAGTCAGCAGCAACAGTACAAGCAGCTGGGTGCCATATTCCACGGGTGACAGCAAAACCAGAAATCCCCCTGGAGGATTCCCTCTCCAGTGATTGCCAGCCAGAGCCAGAACAACAATGGACACCCAGCGCCAGGTCAGCTTGAAGACACCGCTGAAGAGAGCCAGCTTCAGCGTGTAAGCACGACTGCCGGGACGGTCATTCGCGGGATACCCGATGAATCGTTGTCGAACCGCTTCCGGGCTGGTACCGGCATGGGTATCCAGGGCAGAGACAAAGGAGTGCAGGGTCGCCGAAAAAACAGCCCCCAAAAACCCGAACCCTGCCAGGGGAATCACCAGAAACGGATCTTCACCGCTGTACCGGATCAGGGCATAGGCCAGAGCAATCGCGAGAAGCAGCGTGAAGAAAAAATCCGCTGCCAGGTCATAAAGCCCACCCAGATTTGAAACCTGCTGCGTATAGCGCGCCAGCTGCCCATCAGCACAATCCAGCAGGATCCGGGTCAGAAGAAAAGCCCCCGGAATCAGCGGGTGGCTGAGATGAACCCCGGTAAAGAGACACACCAGAAAACCAAGACCGCTGACCTGGGAGAAAAACCCGAGCTGATTGGGGGTCATCCGGCTCCTGCCCAGCAGGTAGACCAGGGGCCAGGAAACATAGTACGGCCACAAATCGATCCGTAAACAGGTTTTCTGACCCGGTTTCATGCTCAGGTGAAACGCTTGTGTAAATCGGTTGGTTTTCAATGGGTCCTTAAACCGCTGAAAGATATTGGAAATATGCTAACGGGCGCCATCAAAAGCGTGCGTAGGATACTCTAACAACAAATCGCAACTTGTACAACACCCGCAGGAATAGAACCGGCAGACAGCTTCACCCTTGAATCCCCATGCCAGGCAGCAAAACCCGGTTTCCGCATCACCCCCGGTTTGAGGGCTGCTGCTGAACCTCCCTGGTGACCTATGGCCTGTGTCAAACAGATGTCGTGGAACAGGCCGATGGCTGACATAAGGGCACCTTGATGCATTAAAATTATCGAGATGACCGCACCTAAGGGTTGATCTTTCAAGAAACGCACGACGCCATCCATGGAGCTCCTGGAACATCAACCCTTTGATGATTGCGGAGTTCCAGTTAAGCAAGATGCCCATAAGTGTCAAGGGACGGTTTGACTGAACAGCGCTTCCCTGAATTTGGCACATGATTCCAGGATACGGGTTGACATTCAACTTGACTTTATTCTGAGCATAAGACAATAATAAATTGCTACGACTCGATCACAAAGCATTGGCTCTGTGCATCACCCCGTTTTCCATCAACCAGAGATCAGAAAGTTAACCGGAGGTTGTCAGATCATGGCTGAAAAAGCTGAAGCCGGGTGCGCCCGTCCCACGGGTGGACCTGTAGGAGAAGATCCGCAAGAGAATCCTCAAGATAAAACCAAAATCGTCAAGGAGATTAGCAATATGATAAAAGTCGGTCAAAAAGCCCCTGATTTTTCCTCACCGGGCTATCATAAAGGGGAATTTATTAATATCAAATTGTCCGACTATCTTGGGCAATGGGTGGTCCTCTGTTTTTATCCGGGTGATTTCACCTTTGTCTGAGCGACAGAGATTTCGGCGGTCGCCGAAAAATATCCAGAGTTCCAGAAACTGGGTGTCGAGGTCCTTTCAATGAGCATCGACAGTATGTTTGTGCATAAGATGTGGAACGACCACGAGCTTTCCAAGATGGTCGAGGGCGGTGTTCCCTTTGCCATGCTTTCAGACGGTGGGGGAAAAGTGGGCACCGTATACGGCGTATATGACGATAATGCCGGTGTGGAAGCCCGGGGTCGGTTTATCATCGATCCGGACGGCGTGGTACAGGGTTACGAGGTGCTGACCCCGCCCGTGGGCAGGAATGTGAATGAAACCTTCAGACAGATCCAGGCATTTCAACTGGTCCGGGAAAGCAAAGGGAAGCAGGCGACGCCTTCCGGCTGGAAACCCGGCAAGCAGACCTTGAAACCCGGCGTGGATATGGTTGGTAAGGTCTGGGAAGTGTGGAAAACCGATCAGGCGTTTGACTGATCCCGAGGGCGGTGTTTTGTGAAGCACCGCTGAAACCCGACTCCCCGTCAGGTGCCGCTTCGCCGATAATTCAGACCCCCTTCCATTCCTCCCGGCGCCAAGCCGGTGCTGACATCCGGAATCCCCGCAGGATAAGCTGCCCTGGCTTTTTCCGGGTTCGGAATGATTTTTCCCAGGACCCCCTTGACCGGTCCCGGTTCACCCATCCGGAAACAGGCCGGCGTTAGAGAAAACGGTTCTGTTTGACACGACTCCATGATACCGTTATATCTCAACAAAGCGCGACATTGATGTCCTGAAGAGCGTCTCCGACTATTTTTTTCTGCAACGGGTTTTCAGATGGAGGCGTTTTCACTCCGGAGCCAGACCGAAAGATGACAGGATCAAAACGTTTTTTTATCGGCCACCCTGGCCAGCAATATGCAGAGAGATGAGAAACCTTCTGCAGACCTGAACCCAGATCCGTAAACAGGAAAAACCGATGGCAGGAAAAAAAGTAAGCAGCAGCGCGGTTGTCATGTCTCAGATCATGCAGCCCCAGGACGCCAATATGGCGGGAAATGTCCACGGTGGAAACATCATGAAACTGATCGATAATGCGGCGGCTGTGGTGTGTCTGAAACACACCAAAAACATCGTCGTCACCGCATCCATCGACCGGTTGAGCTTTCATAACCCGGTATTTATCGGTGATATGCTGACCGTCAAAGCCAGTCTCAACATGACCGGGAACACCTCCATGGAAGTCGGGGTGCGGGTTGAAACGGAAAACCTGATCTCGGAACGGGTTGCCCATGTTGCGTCTGCCTATTTGACATTTGTTTCACTGGATAAGAATGGAAAACCGCTGCCAGTGCCACCCCTCATCCCCGAAACAGATGACGAAATCCGCAGGAATCAGGAGGCTCAGGACCGGAGAAGGGTCCGCAAGGCCGAAAGAATCAAAGAGGAACAGCATCAGCAGTTGGACAGAAAAACAACATGATTTTTACGGAAAAATGAAAAAACGGAAGCTGGATCGTTGCTCTTTATGATCTTGACAGGTAATATATAAACTGAGACCGTTTATTAACACTTCGAGGGTAACTGGTTTATGAAATGGGACAGTGTTTTCACCGCAATAACATCGATTTCGACCGCAGACGCCAAATCCTTTATCGAATCCACAGCGACCGGCGCTTATCAGCTGATTGACGTCAGGCAGCCCGAAGAATTCATGAAGCAGCATCTTCCAGGAGCCCTGCTGATTCCCCTGCATGATCTCATCGCTGAAAAAGCCGTCCTGGATAAGGAAAAACCGACCCTGGTTTACTGCAAAAACGGCGATCGCAGCATGGCGGCCTCCCAATGGCTGATCAACCAGGGATACAGGGATATCCGGCACATCGAGGGGGGCATCGATGCATGGCTGGGTAAAAAGGCCTTCGGCCATTATGGGCTGAACCTGAACCTGTTGAAACAGGAGACCGAGTTTCCGGATGCCATCAGCATGGCATTTGCCATGGAAGAAGGGTTGAGGCTGTTTTATATGGAGCTGGCCAGGGAAACCAGTGATGAGACGTTTCAAAAACTGTATCGAAAACTGGCCAGTTTTGAGGTTGAACACAAGGCGGACCTGTCCCGGAAGTATCTGAGCGTGGAAGGAAAAGAGCTGATTCAGAAAGAGGTGGACGAGCGACACGGTCAGATCATGGAAGGCGGCGGTTTTGCTGATGTTACGCTGATCAAGGCACTGGGTAAAACAGAGGAGATGTCGGATGTGTTTGGATTGGCCCTGGCTTTTGAAATTCAGGCATTCGATTTCTATGTCCGTTTGTCGCAGCATGCTGTTCGACCGACGGTGAAGGATTTCTTTCTGGAAATGGCGGATGCGGAAAAAAAGCACCTGGCGTTCATCGCGAAAGAAATGGATAAGTATCTGAACCCCTGAAACTGGAAAGTCAAAAAACGATGCTTGCACTCAAGGAACCGCTCGACCAGACTTCATATTCTGGAAAAATTTCCAGTCAGATCAGCAGCTTCAGGCTGTCATGGGCCGAACAGACCGCAGGTTTCGATATTTTTGAAATCAGGGATCCCAACGAACACAAGGCCTCCCTGGGAGATGATGCCGATTACCTGCAACTGTTTATGGTCATGGCCACGACCGTTTACAAACACCCGCAGAACGACTTCACTCCGCTGCTGATGGCCAGCGACGCCGGTGGAAACAGGCTTCTGGTCCGGCCCTATACGCAGTCTGAAAAGACGGAGTTCCGGTATGCCCATGTGGCATTCGGACACGCTCTCAAGGAACTGCCGGCCTCAGCCATGAACGGAAAACTCAGTTTCTTTAGTGAGATCAACCTGGAACACGGGTCCCGAGAAGGATTTGAAAATCAGGCCAGGAAAATCACACGCACATTGCAGAATGAAGCAAAACACGCATGGGAAACCATCATTGAAAGCAAGGCGGATTTTTTAAAAATTGATCTATACGTATTTCAAATGTTGAGACTTTATTCATGGGGATTTATGATGATCGGTCCAGACAGGGATTTGTCCACTGGATACCACTTTGTTCGTCCCCAACCCGGCAAACCGAGAGGCGCCAGCCGCCGCTAGCTGTTTGATCAGACAAAGATTCCACATGGATGGTCATCCAAACAGAACCGCAGCGTCAGGACTCTCAGTGCCATTTTTGAATTAAAAACAAACCTGAAACAGGAGTGATGATGGAAATCGAAGAAGCAATCAAAACGGCAATCGTCTATGAAGAAAAAGTCGCCGATGTCTATAACAAATATGCCGGCAAATTCAAATCAAAGACCGGGGCAAAGATTTTTAAAGCGCTGGGCAAGGAAGAGGTGGACCATGTCGAATATCTGAAGGCGAAATTGGCAGAATGGAAGAAATCCGGCAAGGTTGCCATTGGCACCATGGAAACGATGGTTCCCGATGAAAAGACACTGAAGTCCAATATTAAAAACCTGAAGAAAATCGCCAAACAGGACAACCTTGACAACGAAATCGAGTACTTTCAGAAAGCGTTGGAAATGGAAGTGAAAACCTCCAATTTTTACAAGGAGATGGTTTCTCAACTGCCGAAGGAATACCGACCCATGTTTGAGCGGTTTGTGGAAATTGAAGAAGGTCACGAAGCCATCGTCAGGGCTGAAATCGATGCCGCCAGAGGTCTGGGATTCTGGTTTGATTTTCAGGAATTCGACCTGGAATCAGCCTAAAAGTTCGTTTCAGCAAGCATGATTTCGGCGATTCTGGAGAAAATCTGGATCAACCATCACATAACCCCCCAACAGGTGAAAGACAATGTTATCAGATAAAATGGAAAAACAGCTGTACGAACATACCAATGCGGAGTTCTATTCAGCATATCTCTATCTGTCCATGGCGGCCTATTTTGATTCCGTTGATCTGGCGGGGTTTGCCAATTGGATGAAGGTCCAGTTCCAGGAGGAGATGTTCCATGGCATGCGTTTCTTCGAGTATATCGGTCACAGAGATGGCAGAGCCAGACTGGATGCCATTCAGACACCCCCGGTAGAGTGGGACTCTCCGATTGCCGTCTTTGAAGAGACATACAAGCATGAACAGGCGGTTTCAGCCAGGATTCACGCCCTGGTCAGCCTGGCGATGCAGGAGAATGACTTCCCGACAAACAATTTTCTGCAGTGGTTTGTTGCGGAACAAACGGAAGAGGAATCCACCGTCAAGGCGATCCTGAAAAAACTCAGGTTTGTCGGAGATTCCAAGTCGGCCCTGCTGATGATTGACCAGGAGCTGGCAGGCCGTGTGTTTACCCCGCCCGCCAGTACAGCTGCCATTACCTGAAAAACCCCAGGTACGACGTCTTCAATCCCGGCTGCTCCCCCCTCCTTTCACAAGGGAAAATCCCAGGGGGGACGGCTTTCCACCTGCCATCCCGGCAATCAATCACCCATGGACTGGCCCATCAACAGGCCAACCGGGTCTATCTCTCTTTTTCAAATTCGGTTTTGGGGGCCTGACAAACCGGGCATTTCCAGCCATCGGGCAAGTCATCGAATGACGTACCGGCTGCAATCCCGGCATCCGGATCGCCTTTGGCGGGGTCATAGATGTAGCCGCAGATTTTACATTTATAAGTCTCGCTGGTCTCCCCTTTCTTTATAAACTTGGTTCTGTCTGCATTGCAGATTGGGCAGTCCCAGTTTTCGGGCAGGTCCGCAAAGGGCGTGCCCGGTTCGATCCCATGATCCGGGTCCCCTTTTTCAGGGTCATACATATACCCGCAGATGGTGCACTGGTGAATCCTGTGACGTTCACCCGCCTGTTTTTCCTCCTTGATGTAGGAAGGCGCATTTTTAGACGATTTTCCGCCCTTTATCTGGTGATAGTAGGCATAGGTCAACGGTTCATGATCATTGATAATCTGGGCATCGCTGATTTCTCCAACGAACAGGGTATGGGTTCCGACATCCAGTTCCCCAACAACCCGGGCTTCCAGATAGGCAACCGAGTAATCCATGACAATCGGCGCGCCGGTTAGACCGGTTTTGACATTGATGCCGTCAAACTTGTCGATGTCCCTGCCTGAATGAAATCCGAACTGGCCGATCATTTTCATCGGAACGATCTGGGACAGAACAGAAGCGGAAAAAACACCGCTGGCGCGGATATAATCATGGGTCAGATTGAGTTTGTTGATGGCTATGGTTATCTGGGCCGGTTCAGCCGTTACCTGATTCACGGTATTGGCAATCTGGCCATTGGTTTTGCCGTCCTTGAGTGAACTGATAATATATAAACCATAGCTAACCTTGAATAGTGCAGCAGGGTTCATCGTTTCTCCTTTCGAAATATTCAGGTGCGCAAATGCCGGAAAAGTATTCACGATCGGTCGTTCTGTCTGTCAGTGGCGCTTTTGTCTGTTATCAGGAAGCCTGCCAAATATATCAGATCACTTTCGGATAAACAAACTGAAAGTCGCGGACAGGCCCCAGAATTTCACCCAAGTCCCTGTCACCATACGGTTATTCATTTTCAACCGGCCCCTGTCACCCAATTAAAACGTCTCCGCGGATCAGGAGAATAAGGGGGCATGGTGGTTTGGTTGAAAAGTCATCAAATGTTGCTTTTTTTATTCCTTTGGCAGGATTATCTGCAGAGGTCGAACACCCCCTCAGGTCTCTATCGTCAATCGTGTATGACTGCAATGGTAAACAGTGGGTTGCGGTGGATATGGATTCTGCCGTTTTGGCATGATTATTTCAATAAACAATGATGAAAAAGACAACCGGCAACTGTCAATCAACCGGCTGGATCAACACGAATGCTTTCCGGATGTAAAGGATCAGTTGTCAATGAAAGATAACCGCTATCACAATTAAAAGAGGTGTCCATGAACAGACAAATTAATCGAAGATCATTGAGAAAAAAAGCAGTAAAATTCAAACCCAATCGTGATTACCTGAATAAAGCCGTAGCCGACTACCTGGCCAATGGCGGCACCATCAAGAAACTGGAATTTAATGAAAAGAGTTATGAAGAATTCATGATGACACCTGAATCGCCCACTGCCGTCGACGATTTTCTGAACGGTATCTTCTGAAGATCGGGACTGGATGTTTTTTTCTCCAGATGCTTATATTCCAAAAGGATCCAGAAAAGACCCATTTTGAGACATCTAGCTGACAGCCCAAAACAGATAGTATCTTTCATCTATTTGACCAAAGAGTCACCGTTGACATTTCGAAGGTTCTCTCCTTTCCTTACCCAACGATACGGTGACTCCCGCCCGTCAGAGCCAATCCGGTTTCTCACCGCTCAACGTGCCGTCCGTACGGTACAGAAAAAACACATTTATCCAATTGTTGCACCCAGGGGTGCATCACGGACACAATCCAATCCAACCCGGAATCATTATGGAAAAAGCCAGAATCTACCACAATGCCAGGTGAAGCGTCAGCAAAAAGACTCTGGAGTTAGTCGAAAACAGCGGTATTCCTTTTGAGATCATTGAATACCTGAAAACGCCCCTCTCAAAAGATGAATTGGGCGACATCGTCAAGGGCTTGGGATGCCACCCGTTGGAAATCATCCGAGCAAAAGACAAACGGTTCCAGGAACTGGGCCTTTCCAGGCAGGATCAACGGAACGCAGATGAATGGTTGACCATCCTGGCCGATAACCCGATGTTGATGGAAAGACCGATTGTGGTCTATAAAAACCGGGTTGCCCTTGGCAGACCGCCTGAAAAGGTGCTGGACATTCTGAAATAGAGATGGAACCTGTCCCCGGAACCGATGATCAGGAGATGCCAAACGGATGTGGATTCAGGACCACCATCCGGGTACCGGCAGGGACGGATTTTGCGGCTCGTTTTTTTTAGCAGTCCACACCCTCCCTTTCGTCGATGATACTGTGGTAATTATTTATTAATAGTGCTATCGTTTTATCGTCACCTGCAGATTGAGTCAGAAATATCACAATTTGAAGAGGTCCAGCCAGAAACACCGGTCTATCGTCTGAAGTTCGGCGTATCATCCATCATCCGGCTGATAAAATCACTCATCAAGGGTATCCATATGAATATTGACATTGGTATTAAAATTGGCGGAGAAGCCGGGCAGGGAATACAGACGGTGGGAGATCTGCTGGCAACCGTCTGCTGGAATAATGGGTTTTATGTAACCGTTGTCAATGATTTTGAATCGCGGATCAGGGGCGGACAGAGCTTTGTCCAGCTTCGCTTCTGCAATCAATTGATTGCCGCTCCCAGCGACAAGATCCACATACTCGCCCTCCTCGATCCGAAAACGGTCGCCCAGCACAAGGACGACATCTCTGAAGGCGGTCTGATATTGACTGACGGCGAAGACCCGGGTGAAGCGGGCGTTCTGGCCATCCCCTTTGCAAAACTGGCCAGGGAAGCCGGTGGCAAAATCATGACCAACACAGTGGTGGCGGGCGCCATTTTCGGATTGCTGGGGGCTCCTTTTGATGCATTTCAGGAACTGCTGGTTAAAAAATTCGGGAAAAAGAGCCAGGAAATACTGGACAACAATATTACTGCTGCCAGGATGGGGTTTGACGCCGTCAAAGAGACCGTTTTCAAATGGTCGTTCACCTGGGAAAAAAAGGATCCGGTTGGACTCCTCATGAACGGCAACCGGGCCGTGGCCCTGGGTGCCATCGCAGCAGACTGCCGTTTTGTGGCGTTTTATCCGATGTCCCCGGCGACAGGCATTGTCAGTGAAATGGCAGCCCTGGCAGATGAGTTCCCCCTGGTGGTTGAACAGGTTGAAGATGAAATTGCGGCCATCAACATGGTCATCGGGGCAGCCCATGCCGGGGTCAGATCCATGACGGCCACCTCCGGTGGGGGATTCTGCCTGATGGTGGAGGCCCTGGGTCTGGCGGGCATCACGGAGACCCCGATTCTGGTTGTTGACGCCCAGAGACCCGGCCCGGCAACCGGTCTGCCGACCCGAACCGCCCAACCGGATCTTCTTTTCGCGATTCGGGCATCCCAGGATGAGTTTCCGCGGTTTGTTTTCGCGCCGGGCTCACCGGCTGACGCCTTTGAACTGACGGTAAAATCACTCCATCTGGCAGACAAGTACCAGGTGCCGGTGCTGTTGTTGACAGACCAGTACCTGAACGATTCCCTGTTCACCACCGATCGACCCTTAAAAGCCCCCGATGCCATTGAACGGTTCATTACCACCGATGCAGACCTGGAAAATCCGGAAGCCTATGTGCGGTTCGCCATCACCGAATCGGGCATCTCTCCCAGGGTGCTGCCCTGCGCCGGCAAAGCGCTTTCAGTGGTTACCGGGAACGAACATACCCCCGATGGTCATATCAGCGAAGACAGTCTGAATCGTGTCCAGATGATGGACAAGCGGCTGGCCAAGCTGCCGGCCATGACAAAAGAGATGGCCGCCCCGAGCGGCTGTTTTGAAGAGAGCGAGGTGCTGCTGGTCGGCTGGGGATCCACCCAGGCCGCCATCAGGGAAGCTGTCAATCTGCTGCGGGACGAGGGTCTGGCTGTTGGCTGTCTGAACTACACGGAATTGTGGCCATTCCCGGTGGAAGCGACCCTGCGGTTGCTGGGGCAGACAAAACGGTTCATCATGGTTGAACAGAACAGTTCGGCCCAGCTCGGCCTGTTGATACGGGAACAGACAGGGCTCTCCTTCAACGGGACCGTGCTGAAATATGATGGACGCCCATTTATTCCAGCCGAAATTGCAGAAAAGACCCGGAAGTTGATTGGTTAAATCTATTATGGAGTAATCCTATGGTGACAGTAGAGGATTTTAATAACGACTATGAAAACAAGTGGTGTCCGGGCTGCGGAAATTTCGGGATTCTGGATGCAATGAAGAAATCATTCACCAATCTCGGACTGGCGCCCCATGATATTCTGCTGATTTCCGGCATCGGACAGGCTGCAAAAACACCCCACTTCATGAAATGCAATATGTTCCACACCCTGCATGGCCGGGCTTTGGCCGTGGCAACCGGGGCCAAGATCGCCAATCATGAGTTGACCATTGTGGTCAACTCCGGCGACGGAGACTGTTATGGTGAAGGTGGCAACCATTTTCTGAACGCCATCCGCCGCAATATCGATCTCACCCTGCTGGTCCATAACAACCAGGTTTACGGGCTGACCAAGGGGCAGGCCTCGCCGACGTCCCGGATGGGATTCACGACAAGCGTACAGAGACACGGGGTCATTGCTCAGCCCTTCAATCCGCTCACCATTGCCCTGAACCTGGGGGCCGGTTTTGTCGCCCGCGGATTTTCCAACGACCGGGAACACACCCGCCGACTGATCGAAGACGGCATCCGGCATAAGGGGATATCCCTCATCGACATCGTGCAGCCCTGTGTGACTTACAACAAGGTCAATACCCATGCCTGGTATAAACAGCGGGTATTCGATCTGTATGCGGACAATTATGTGCCCGACAACCTGGAAAATGCCCTGGCCATGGCTCAGGAATGGGATGAAAGAATCCCGATTGGGATTTACTACCAGAAAGAGGGCCCCACCTATACTGACAGAATTGGGAAACTGGATGGGGGACCGCTAATCACCAGACCGACCAATACCGCCGGACTGGACCGTTATCTGTCAGTTTCATGACATCGCTTGATATGAGAACCGATGTTGATCTCGTTAACAGGTTCCTGACCTTACCGGGTCCAAGAAGGGAGCTGTTATTTTATCATTGTCTAACTTAGGGATTGAAATGGAAAAAATCAAGGCCATTGAAATAGCGTTAAATAATGAATTGCGGGAACGGGATTTTTACCTGAAACAGAGTGAAAAATCCGCTGATCCGCTGGGTAAAAAGATGTTTGCTACGATTGCCCAGGAAGAAGAGGAGCACTATGAATACCTCAAAGAGCTCCATCAGAAACTTCAAAAGGCAGGGAAATGGCCGGACGATATCTCTGCCGTGATCAAGGAAACCAACGTAAAACAGGTCCTGGACGAACTGGTGGACAAAGTGCACTACAAATCGACCGCCACTGCGGACGATAAAGAGGCCCTCCGAATTGCCATCAATTTCGAAAAAAGCGCCTATCAGTTTTACACAGAACTGATCAAGCAGTCTGATCAACCCAATGAAAAAGCCCTCTTCGAACAGCTGGCAGCCCTGGAAATGGAGCACATGACCTCCCTCGAGGAGACACTGCTCTATTTCGAAGACCCGGCCGACTGGTTTGCCCAGCATGAAAAACCGACCCTGGATGGTTAAGGAGGGGAATCGTTTTCCCTGTTTTTTTCAACCACCAGGAACATAAACCATCCCCAGGGACCGGGTGATCGGAAAACCCGGATGATTAAGAGGAGCCGTTATGCTGAGGTATGTCTGCCCTGACTGTCACTATACCTACGATGACGTGTCAGGAATTCCCCACCAGGGGATTGCACCCGGAACACCGTTTAAAGATCTTCCCGATGACTGGTGCTGTCCGGAATGCGGGGTGCCCAAAGAGGAATTTCGGGAATTCAAACTGTAGGTCCCGCGCACTGCTGTAGAACCCCCTACGCCTGTCAACGCGGTCGGGAGACAGAGCTGACCGCGTTTTCAACCATTACCCCCCTGACAGACCCATGTTACCATTACCGGATAGTCAATTCAGGCATCAACTCCTGGGCTGGTTTGCTGCGAACCAGCGCGATCTTCCCTGGCGGAAAACCTCAAACCCGTATTGTATCTGGGTATCCGAGGTGATGCTGCAGCAGACCCAGGTCGCAACCGTGATTCCCTATTACCTGCGCTTTCTGGATCGATTCCCGTCTGTCGAGCGGCTGGCAGCCGCCGACCTGAACACGGTACTCAAACTCTGGGAGGGACTGGGTTACTACTCCAGAGCCCGAAATATGCATCGGGCGGCAGCGATGATACTGTCCGATCACAACGCGCAGATACCGGACGACTATGAAATATTTCGGGGACTGCCCGGCGTCGGAGACTATATTGCAGCGGCAGTGCAGAGTATCGCCTTTGGCAGGGCGGTCGCCACCGTGGATGGCAATGTTAAGCGGGTATTATCCCGTCTGTTTCTGATGGAGCAGCCTGTTAACCAGTCGGGAACCCGGAACGGCTTTCCCGAGGCAGCGGGAAAACTTCTGGATCAGGACCGACCGGGGGATTTCAACCAGGCGATGATGGAACTGGGGGCCCTGATCTGCAAACCGTCAACGCCGGCCTGTCATATCTGCCCGGTTCAGTCATTCTGCCAGGCGTTCCAGGGTAACCGTGTCGACCAGTTTCCAAAACGGTTAACACGAAAGGCAGTGCCCGTTTACCATATTGCCGTGGGGGTGGTCCTGAAAAAAGACCAGTTGCTGATTACCCTGAGAAAACCGGAGGGATTGCTGGGCGGTCTCTGGGAATTTCCGGGAGGCAAAACCCAACCGGGGGAGTCGAACCGGCAGGCCTGCATCCGGGAAATCAGGGAGGAAACAGGTCTGGAGATAGAGGTGGAGCAGTCACTGACCATCATCAGGCATGCCTATACCCATTTCAAAATCATGATGGAAGTGTTTATCTGCCGCTATGTGGCCGGCAGAGTCCGCTTGAATGGACCCGTCGCCCATCGCTGGATCCGTTTCGGGCAGATACCGCTGTACCCTTTCCCCAAAGCCAACCACAAGGCCTTTCCCCTGCTGGAGACATATCTGCAGACCCGAAAATGAACCACTCTGCGGCAGGTGAGAAGCGAAACTTGCACCCAAATAGAATTAACGCCTGCAGGACGTGTTTTTCAATCCGCCCTATGTTCGATTTTGCTCAGACCATTCCTGGCGGCCACCTTATACGCAGCCGAGAGGGTCGGAAAATTGAAGACATTTTCCAGAAAATAGTCGATCGTTCCATTCAGTTTCATCACCGCCTGCCCGATATGGATCAATTCGGCGGCGGACTGACCACAGATATGAACGCCCAGGACACGGCGGTTTTCGGAATGGTACAACAGCTTTAACAATCCCCTGCGATCTCCGATAATCAGTCCCCGGGCCAGGTTTTTGAAATAACAGGTGCCTTTTTCGTAGGGGACTCTTTCCGCAATCAACTCCTGCTCGGTCGCCCCGATCATGGCAATTTCAGGGATGGTATAGATGCCATAGGGAATATCGCCGCCGACCCGGTTTACGCGGGTGCCCTTGATGGCATGCCTGACTGCCAGTCTGCCCTCCTCATTGCTGACGGAAACTAGGGACGGGAAGCCGATCACATCGCCAACAGCATAAATGTTGGGGTTTTCGGTCTGGTAATTGTCATTCACATCCAGCTGATTGCGGGAGTTCAACTTCAAACCACAGTTTTCGAGGTTCAGCCGGTCAGCGGTTCCCTGACGGCCATTTGCATAGAGAAGCGCAGTTGATTCAACAGTTTTCCCGGATTGCAGCAGGGTCCGAACCCTGTCTCCAACGGCTTCGATTTTCTGGTACGACTCCCCCAGCAGAAGATGGACCCCGGTCTGTTCCAGGATGACCGCCAGCATCAGGGATAGCTCCTGGTCAATGAAACTGAGCAGGGTGCCCCTGGGATCAATCATCTGTACCTTGACCCCCAGCAGGGAAAAAATAGAGGCGTATTCGCACCCGATCACCCCGCCACCATATACAGCCAGGGTATCTGGAATCCGGTCCAGGGTCAGGATGGTATCGGAATCGAGGATGCGTTTTCCGTCAAAGCGGATATCCGGCGGGTGATAGGGGATCGTGCCCACGGCAATGATCGTTTTTTTGGCCCTGATGATCCGATCTTCCTTCTCCGGGCTGGTAATGACCAGTTCATTTGCTGAGCGAAACCGGGCCTCCCCGAATACGCATTCAATGTTCTCACGGCCATAGGTCTCCAGTATATCACCGACCCGCTGCGTAATGACGACATCCTTCCGATGCATCAGTTCCTTGACGGATATGCGACGGTTGAGACTGTATTCAATCCCGCTGATTTCCTGCTGTGCCAGCGACAGCACATATTTAACTGTCTCCCGCAGTGATTTGCTGGGGATGGTACCGGTGATCACCGATGCGCCGCCGGGTTGGGCCCCTTTTTCAATGATGATCACCCTGGCTCCGGCCGCAGATGCCTCCAGGGCTGCTTTTTCGCCGGCCGGACCAGCACCGATGACCGCAATGTCATAATTCTGGTCTTTCATATTTCCCTGTTTCCAAACATGGTCATCAAGACCCCTTTTGTTTCATTGCATGGTTGCTGTTTCACCTGTCCCAGGCGGCAGCCCGGACCGGAGGACCGGTACGAAAGGGGCTTGAAAGAGGGATACGGTCTGGACAGGAGCTGAAAAAAGCCCAATCGGTGCTGCAACCGGTCGGTCCACTGTGGAATCCATTCGGTGAAGGGCGACGGTGTGTCGGTCAGGCTGACAGAAGACCCAGCGGGACCTGTCAGCGGTCAGGATGGGTCCGGGGTGCGGTCTAGTCGCCCTGCTTGGCCATGTAATCGTCATACATGGTTTCAAAGTAGTTTTTGTGTTTTAACTCTTCCTGCGCCAGCACCTTGAAAAAGTTTGAATGATCGGCATTGTCAGCAGCTGCAGCCAGTTTATCATATAGTTTGTACGCTTTTTCTTCCCGTTTCATGGCCAAACGCATGATCTCCAGGGCGGACATTCCCTTTCGATAGGGCACGTCTACCAGGTAGTCACTTCTCTTGATGTCCTGGATTTTTTCAAACTTGTATTCTGAAATTTTGTTCTTGTTGTTTTTCAGATCCACCAGCATCCTTTCATGCTTTCTCTCCTCTTCGGCATAGCCTCTCAGTTCTTTCGCCAGCGCCTTCAGATTCTCATTTTCAGCAGCTGTCTGGTAAAATTCAGCAGCCTCAATCTCTTTTTCGATAGCAAAATCCAGAATACTGTTAATCGATGTAAACTCCATTTATCCTCCTTGGTTATCAGCGAGTTTCGTATGTTCTTAAAACGGCAGCCGGCTCCAATTGGCAGACTGCCGAGGGAAATTAGGTTGATTCCCAGAATCCATGCAGGTTGCAGTATGCCCTGGCTTTAAGATTCTTCTCTTCAATCAGGAACGTTGCTTCAGCAACCGTATCCCCTTCTTTGAAATCATGGCGGTAGACCTTTTCACCAGCCAGTACTTCGATGAACAGGATGTAATGATCGGCCTGCATCGGGTGAGGGTTTCCTCCGACCTTGACCGTCACCTTGTTCCCGTCTCTAACGATGACGGGAACGTGTTTTTCAACAGCCGCGTCGGTCGTATTGGCCACCAGTTTCTTCATGGGCACGCCACAACAGGCCAGATTCGGCTTTCCATTCCACAACGATTCCACAACGTTCTTGCACTTATCACAATAGTACACTTCCTTTTTTTCAATCATCAGTTTCTCCATTTCATAACATATCAGCAAAACGGCTGGATATCGATTTATTTTTTGAGAAAATCGCGTATCGATTTCCATTGACATAACATTACCTTTGCAGGTGATTTCTGTAAAGAACCCTGAAATAAACGTGCCAAAAAGCCGAGCGTGGGGATGCAGGCAAAACAGGTGGCTTGCGCTGGTTGAAGCGGGGAAATACCCTTGCAGTTTTTATTGCGTTTCTGGAGGGTTTTTTTATATTCAGACAACGATCATGGTCAACTTTATCCAAACTCTCCTGCAACGATGGAAATCGGTTTGTATGAAAAACGCTCACCACAGAGACACGGAGATCACGAAGGAAAACAAGCTGAGCTGAGTGACTGTCATAGAGCTGTTTCAATTGCTTGGAGCAGTTTCTTAGATGATCCTGGCGACATGGAGCGATAGAAACCCCGCCTGTCTGAGCGAAGCGAGTTGGGGTGAGAAGCGAAACTTGCAGCTTCGAAGAGCAAAGCAAGTCCTGGATCATCTTGAAACGAATCCGCAATTGAAATGGCTTTATGACAGTCACGGGAAGGCATCGCTATTTTTCAGGCTTCTTTGTGACCTGCTGGTCATGGGTGTTTGTAATACCCCCCCCTGTGCCGATCAGAGGGAATCAGGACCGTTGCGGGACAATGACCCCGATTGAATCAACAGCAGGCGCCGGTTTTCAGATCAGGCAACCGGTCTTACAACTGATATGGAATCTCATGCCGGATACAGATACCATCCAGCGTAATTTCGACATCATATACATACATCTCGACACCGCACTTCACAGCCTGTCTCAATTCGCGTCCATATTCCGGATCAATGTGATCTGCCGGTCTGAACAGCGTGGCATCACATCGTTGTATCAGAAAAACCATGGCACAGCGTGTATGTGGATCCCGATGCCGCTGCAGTTCCTGCAGGTGTTTCTGCCCCCGGGTCGTGACAGCATCCGGAAATGTCGCAATCCCATCCGTGACCAGGGTGCAGTTCTTTATCTCAATAAAACAGCGGTCCGCTTCGGAATTCCAGACAAAGAGATCCAGGCGTGAGCCACTGTCCAGTTTTTTTTCCGCCTTGACATGCCCGTACCGTTGAAACGGCGAGAGCAGTCCCTGCAGGATGGCGTGGTGCACCAGTCGGTTTGGAACAGCCGTGTTCACGCCAACCAGCGATGTCGGCATCTCGATCAACTCCCAGGTATATTTCAGTTTTCGACTGGGTTTGTCATGCACCGACACATAAACCGGTCGACCGGGCTCGCTGCATGCTTTCATGCTGCCTGTATTCGCGCAGTGTGCGGTGATGACACGACCATTATCCAGCTGAATGTCTGCCAGGAATCGTTTATATCGTTTGATCAGGGTTCCCCGAATCAGTTCAGGCCATTTCAGACAGCGAGGGTCGGGACGGGAATCCAAGGCTGAGAATGGGCGAGAGGGTTCGCTGCTCCTGCTGTTTTGGTTGGGATCTCTTTTTTTCTGCATGGGTGTTCAAGGGTTATCGATCGTTCCTGGAAAAATCAGATACTTTCAGCATGACGTGCAAGATCCCCACCCATCTCTGACCCACCCCCAATCCAGTTGTATGAGAATAGGTAACTATTCAGCTGAATATCGCTAATAGACCGAGACCTGTATGTAATTGAACTCATTCTCGGCAGGTGAGAAGCGAGGCTCGCAGCTTTGATCATGCCTGCCTCCGAGGGCGGTCATTCATATCGCCATCCTGGCGACGTTTAACCACTCCCAATCCGTTCAATGACATACAGGCCCCGGCCCCCTGGCTGAAAAAGTGGTGAATAGATACC
>JAHJRI010000310.1 GCA_018830885.1 bacterium
ATGGCAAACATTCGGGATGTCATTGCCTTTCCGCGCACACCCGGTTCCGCTCCTTGTTAGTTGGGCTGTATCAGACCTTGGGTACCCTATCCAGGCAGGGTAGAAGATGAGCCCTGAGTATGACAAATAATTTCTGTTGAAAAATTCAATAGCCGTCACGAGAACCGAGGAATACGAATCCTGTGACCATTTCACACCATAAATCGAAAGGGACACAGTGAAAAGCCGATGGACACCACGAAACATTAATATGTTACAAGGAAACCAAATTTATCCTTCACCATGACGATCATCAATGAAACCGTTTTAACAGTGCACAACGCAGAAAAACGCTTTGGTGGAATTGTTGCTTTAAGCGGCTACTCTTTAACTCTAAAAGCAGGTGAACTTGTGGGACTTATCGGTCCCAATGGAGCTGGGAAAACGACAGCCTTTAATGTCCTTTCAGGGGTATTGCCACTCACCGGCGGCACTGTCCATTTTAAACAACAGGATATCACAAAACTCAACAGTTATCAAACCGCCCGGGTCGGCATTGCCCGCACTTTTCAAAATATACGGTTGTTTGACGACATGTCGGTCCTTGACAATATCCGGGTAGGTTTTCACTACAAAAAAGGGGCAAACCTCTGGTCCACCCTTTTCAACCTCCCTTCTTTTATCCGCGCCGAAAAAGAGATAGCTGAAGAAGCGGTCAAGTGTGCAGCCGTTATGGGGATAGAAAAGTATCTTAACATGCCTGTCAACTCTCTTTCTTATGGAAACCAGCGGATCGTTGAAATTGCTCGTGCGCTTGCCCTGAAACCCCAAGTCCTTTTACTGGATGAGCCTGCCGCAGGGATGAATCCGCAGGAAACAAATGAACTGATATTAAAAATCAAACAGATCAACACCGACTTTAAATTGGCGATTCTGATCGTAGAACACGACATGCATGTTGTCATGAATCTGTGTGACCGCCTGCAAGTACTCAACTATGGCAAATTATTAGCTGAAGGGTCACCTGGCGAAATCCAGCAAAACCAAACCGTCATTGATGCGTACCTCGGCGCTTCCCATAAGAAAGAAGAATAAAATGAGCATAAACGACTCAAAAATACCGTTCCTCTCCGTAAAGGAAATAGATGTTTTTCGGGGTGCAACCCATGTTTTGTATAATGTATCGCTTCATGTTTTTCAGGGTGAAATTGTTTCCCTCATCGGTGCCAACGGAGCGGGTAAA
The DNA here is from genome assembly GCA_018830885.1 of bacterium. Classification (GTDB taxonomy): domain Bacteria; phylum SAR324; class SAR324; order XYD2-FULL-50-16; family XYD2-FULL-50-16; genus JAHJRI01. Next base: position 1,223 of record JAHJRI010000310.1, read on the forward strand.
AGCACCACATTACGGACGATATCCGGGCTGATACGCCCACAGAAGGGAACCATCAGTTATACCCCTCAAAACGGGGTACACGCGCTTCATTCCTTGGACGTGGAGGATATTGTCAAGGCGGGTATTGGTCACTGCCCGGAGGGGCGAGGAATTTTCAGTCAAATGTCAGTCTATGAAAACCTTTTAATGGGCGCCTTTTTACGAAAAGATACCACCGCTATTGCCAAAGATCTTGGGGAGATATGCGAGATGTTCCCAATTTTATCAGAGCGTGCGGATCAGCCTGCAGGCAACCTTTCCGGTGGTGAACAGATGATGCTCGCCATGGGTCGAGCGCTTATGGGCAGACCGAATCTGCTAATGCTTGATGAACCATCGCTTGGACTCGCACCTCTCGTTGTCGAAACTATTTTTAAACACCTTGAGGGAATCAACAAGGAGGGCGTCACCATTCTCCTGGTTGAACAGAATGCGATTATGGCATTGGCGCTGTCTCACCGCACCTATGTTCTTGAAACCGGCCGCGTCGTCATGGAAGGAGACAGCAGTGATTTAGCTGATGATGAAAATGTTCGCAAGGCATACTTAGGAGGGTAGATTTGAATTTTGAATATATAGCACAACAATTGATAAATGGTTTAATCCTAGGGTCTCTTTATGCCTTGGTAGCGGTTGGATTTTCCATGATTTACGGCATCATCCGTCTCATTAATTTCGCCCATGGCGAAATTATCATGATTGGCGCTTTCACGACATTGGGGCTTCTGTCGACGTTGGGATTACCCTTTTGGCTGGTTATTCCTGCGGTTATCCTGGTATGCGCCGGAACAGGGATAATTATTGAAAAAGCGGCATTTCGCCCAATGCGTGGCGCACCCCAGGTAACAGGATTTATTGCTTCTCTGGGTGTTTCCATCATGCTTCAAAATCTTGGGATTCTGCTGCTCACCGCCCAACCGCGCAATTTTTCCATACCGGCATATGCTCAGAAAACCGTTAAGATAGGGAGTGTTACCTGTCAGCTAATTGATATTGTAATTATTATTACGGCTCCGCTTTTTATGGTCATGCTGATGGTTATTGTAAACAAAACCCGTCTTGGACGCGGCATGCGAGCCACCGCAGAAAATCTTGATGTCGCTCGACTCATGGGAGTCAATGTCAATCGAACCATCGCCTTAACGTTCGCTTTTGGGGCGGGTCTTGCCGGATTTGCCGGTCTCATGTGGGGAGGGAAATTTGGTCAAATCGACCCGCTGATGGGTTTTGTCCCCGGTTTGAAATCTTTTATAGCTGCGGTCATCGGCGGTGTTGGCTCCATTCCCGGGGCCATTCTGGGTAGCTATCTGCTCGGGATGGCAGAAATCTGGTTTGTCGGATTTCTGCCTCCGGTCTACTCTTCCTATCGCGACGCGTTTGTTTTTGGACTTCTCATTATTGTACTTCTTATTCTGCCCAACGGTTTACTGGGGAAAAACATCGAGGAACGGGCCTAATGCACTGGAAGAATCCATATATTGTTATTGTCTGCATAACCCTTATCGTTTCAGCGTTATTGTGGGGAGCGGAAAGAGCCGTGAACGACTACATTCTGACAATTATGCAATTTGTCGGCATCAACATCATTCTGGCCACAAGTCTGAATTTAACCAATGGATTTACGGGGTTATTCTCTGTCGGGCACCCTGCGTTTATGGCCATTGGTGGTTATACAACAGCTCTACTTACGTTTCCGGCCATCAAAGCCCCCCTCTTTTTACCCGAACTGCCCTCTTGGCTTCTGGGTATAGAGATGAGTTTTTTGCCCGCCCTCGTCATTGGCGGACTGGTTGCTGCCGCCACCGCCTTTATTATTGGTGTCCCGATATTGCGCCTTAAGGGACACTACCTTGCCGTGGGAACGATAGCCTTTTTAGTTATTGTCAATGTGCTGCTAACGAATATGTCTTCTATCACACGTGGCCCTCTTGGTTTAAATGGGCTTTCTCCATTTACCAATATCTGGTGGATCTTTCTTTGGGTCGTTGTCGTCTGTTATGTTAGCTGGCGCATTAAATTTTCCTCCTATGGACGGGCAATGATCTCCATGAGGGAAAATGAAATGGCCGCAGAATGTTGCGGAATCAATCTGGCACATATGCGTATCATGGCATTGGCGATCGGTGCTTTTTTTGCCGGTGTCGGTGGCGGCCTTTGGGCACATCTTATCACGGCACTTACCCCCAACACCTTTTCGCTCATCATGGCTTTTAACCTCGTGGTGATGGTAGTGGTTGGCGGGAGTGGCAGCATCACCGGTTCAGTTGTGGGCGCAATTATCTTCACGACAACCATTGAAATTTTTCGCCCTATTGAAGAAGGGTTTGAACTTTATGGTGTGGCGGAAGTACTTTTAGCACTTTTATTGATCGTTATCCTCATCTTCAGACCCAAAGGCTTGTTCGGTACAAAGGAGCCCTTCTCTATTCCCCAGACACCAAAAATTAGAAATATTGAGGTGTCTTGAGGAGTCCGATGAGCTGCCGTTTGGCCGTAATTTACCTCCCCCCGTCCATGTAGGAGGATAGACGGGGACGATGAAATAGGAACTTTTAGTGATATGTCCGACTTTTCTCATTTGATGAGTAGCTGACATCTCCCATACCGGCTTGCCGATGTTGTCATCGTCTTTATCGTCGGTTCATTGGTTGATGCTGTCTCAACCCCGATGCCAATTCCGCAGTATCAATTCATACTGGTCGGGATTGGTGGAAATCAAAAATTGCTAAAAATGGAGAAATGATGAAACGTATTTTAAAAACCTTACTCACGATCATCCTTGCGCTTGCAACGACGATTCCAGCTACAGCGTCTGACAAGGAGCCCATCAAAGTCGGTGCGCTCTTCAACCTTGTCGGCGGTATGTCCTCAATTGATGTTCCAGCCTTACGTGGTGTGCAACTTTACACAAAACTGGTAAACGAAGCGGGGGGTATCCTCGGTGGTCGAAAAATTGTATTGGTCATCCAAGACACGAAAACCAACCAAAAGGCCTCTGCGATTGCTGCCAAAAAAGTATTGGGAGAAGGTGTTGTCGCGGGTATCGGACACGATGACCCCGCTTTTGTTTTACCGGCTGCTGCGCTGTTCCAGGCAAAGGGGATTCCCTATGTAACACCGGGGGCAACTCTCCCAACCATGCCTGCAATGGTTGGCGACACTCTGTTTATGGCCCCTTTCGGCGACGATGACCAGGCTTTTGCTATTGCCGAGTACACCGTCAAAAAACTGGGTCTCAAGAAAATTGTTGTGTGGACCGATAATTCCATGGACTTCACGTTGACAGTCGCTCGCTTCTACAAACAAAGAATCAAAGAATTGGGTGCCGAACTGCTGCTGGAAGACTTTTTCAGAACCGGAGACCGGGATTTCTCATCTCAAATCGCTCGTCTGAAAACCGCAAACGCCGATGCCGTATTCATTTCCTGTATTCCCAATGAAGCCGGTATCACCGTCAAACAGATTCGCGAAGCCGGTTTGGATTTGCCCATTATCGGGGCTGATGGCTCCGACACAGAGCTACTGACGACTGTGCCCTCCAAGAAGCATGCCAGCAACATTTACATCTCTACCCATACATACCGGGAGGATAATCGTCCGGAAGTCATAGCGTTTATGAAAGCCTACAAAAAAGAATATGGTGTTGACCCTGAAAACGCGTTTGCTGCTTTGGGTTATGATGGTATGGGTCTGTTGATTGACGGTTTCAAAAGAGCCGGTTCCACAGATAAAGTTGCACTGAAAAACGCGCTCGCAGCTACCAAGGGCTATCCCGGCGTAACCGGTACTATTTCCTATACCCGTCCCAGCGGTGTACCTGTAAAGCCTGTCGCTATTATGTCTGTGCAGAACGCAAAATTCAAAGTCGAAGAAATCTGGATGCCAAAAGTCGACTAGTATTCAACCGATGACGTTTTAACTGGTCCAAAATATCATCGAAAAGCAGGAAAACGGAGGGGGCTGATTTTGGCTCCCTCAATTTCGAAAAATCTAATCTGCTTTTCGCTGAAAACGAGTATTATAGGAAGAGACAATGAATGTTGATTATATCATTAGCAACTGCCAGGTCGTGAAACCCGCCAATACTTTTCACGCAGCTGTTGCTATTAAAAACGGTAAAATTGTGCTGATCGGTGATCAGGCTCTGATGGCGGAATCCGGGATCACAGCCAAAAATGTCATAGATGCTGAAGGGAAATATCTATTACCAGGCTGTATCGATCCTCATATGCACGTCGATTGGCCTGATTGGGAGACCGTTTCTGCAACCCGTTCGTCAACGAAGGCAGCCGTAGCAGGTGGGTATACTACGGTTATCAATTTCCTCAATGGTACCGATACGCTCGAAGAAAACTTCCTTTCTTCAAAAGACTGTTTTGAAAAAAATTCGTACACGGATATGGCCTTTCACATGGCTATTTTTACCGATGAACAGATCAAAGAAATACCTCGCATGGCCGAACTGGGTGTTTCTTCGTTTAAATTTTTCCTGCCCTACCGTGGTTCGGAGGTCGTTGCTCCCCTGAAAGGGATTGACGACGGAACAATCTACATGGGCTTAAAAGAGATCGCCAAATTAAATGCACCGGCACGGGCTCTAATTCACTGCGAAAATGTGGAACTTGTTTTCAAGCTTAAAGAAAAATACATGGGCAACGAACCGGAAGGGTTGACCTGGGATGACGTACGGCCTCCGGTATGCGAGATTGACGGTGTTCGTCGCATTTTAACATTTTCAGAAGACACCGGCTGTCCTGTCTACGTGGTGCATACAAGCACGGAAGAAGCAGTAAAAGACATGCAGCAAGCAAAGGGTAACGGCATTGATGTCCGCACAGAGACCTGTGTTCAGTACCTTACTTTAATGGCCACCGACTATGATCGCACCCTGGGCAAGGTTAACCCGCCCCTGCGGATGGATAAACGTCATTTGAATGCTCTTTGGGATGGCATTAACAATGGCAGCGTTGACACAATTGGGTCGGACCATGCTCCCTGTGCGCGGAAGCATAAACCTGACTTTTGGTCGGCCATCGTTGGTATGGCGGGCATCCAAACACTTCTTCCCGTGCTCCTGAGTGAAGGTGTGAACAAGGGCCGAATCACGATTAATAAAGTGGCTGAAATATGCAGCTACAACGTCGCAAAAACCTTTGGCCTGACTCCGCAAAAAGGTCTCCTGGAAATTGGGTCCGATGCAGACCTGATCCTTGTCGACCTTAATAAAACCGTCACCGTCAAAGCCGAAGATCTGTATCATATTTCAGATTTCTCCTGCTTTGAAGGGTGGGAGCTCACGGGCTCCGTTGATATGACAATGATCCGCGGAGAAATTGTTATGCAAAATGGAAAGGCGATGGTCGAGCCGGGCTACGCCCGTTTCCTTCCTCGTGTTGCAGCCCCAAAGGAGTAAATAGAGAGAATGAAAATACTCGGAATCCTGGGCGGAATGGGTCCTGAAGCATCAGTCGATCTCTATCGGGAGCTGGTACAGCGCTTTTATACGTCTGCCGGTGGAGACCTCAAAGGATACCCGCACATCATGATCAATAATGTTCCTGTCCCCAATCTTTTTCAGCAAACAGGTGAGGCGCCCGGTCTCTATCTGGGTGAGCAAGCGAGCATTTTAGAAAGAAGCGGCGCACAGGTAATGGGAGTTGCCTGTAACTCAGCCCATTTTTATTTGAAATACATCAAGGATGCCCTGACCAATTGCCTGCTATTGGACATGATTAAGGAAGTTGCCCTTCGCGTCAGGCAAGATCACCATACTAAGGTTGGCATCCTCAGCTCCGTTATGTCTCGACCGATTTACGCAAAGCATTTTAAAGAGCAAGGGATTGAACTGGTAATGCCTGAAGCTAAGGAACAGGAAGATGTCGAGCGTATCATTTCCGAAGTACTGGGAGGCGTCAAAAGCGAAAAATTGACAAAAACCCTGGCCGATCATGGAACCCGCCTGATGGCAGCAGGGGCGGAGTGCATCATTCTGGGCTGCACTGATCTTCCACTGATTCTGAAATCGAATCAGGTGGATTATCCTTTGTATTCATCAACCTCCATCCTGGCAGACGCAATGGTTCGCGAAGCAAACGCTTGAGATTTAGGTATGAGCCGAAAAAAAGTATATATCGCTTACACGGGGGGAACCATCGGTATGAAAGAATCCTCCTCCGGCTATATTCCTGAAAAAGGATATCTTCAGTCTTATCTGGCCGCTAAGCGCGTATTGGACGACCCGGCGATGCCAAGCTTTGATATATGCGAGTACGACCCGTTGTTAGATTCTGCAAATATGGGTTCGGAGCATTGGGATACCATTGCCCGGGATATTGCAGATCACTATCAGGATTATGATGGCTTTATTGTGATCCATGGTACGGATACGATGGCTTACACCGCTTCGGCGCTCCCTTTTTTGCTGCAGGGACTTGCCAAGCCCGTTGTAGTGACAGGCTCGCAAATTCCATTGCATAAAACTCGCAACGATGGGTATGAGAACCTTATTGCCTCCCTGATGGTTGCAGCCCATCATCAAATACCCGAGGTCATACTCCTGTTTGGTAGTCGTATTTTGCGAGGGTGTCGTGCGGTAAAGGTCGATGCCTTTGGGCTTGAAGCGTTTGATTCTCCTAATTTCCCGGCACTGGGGCATATCGGCATCAACATTGAGTTGCACAAGGAGTACATACAGACGGCGCAAAATATCCCCTTTCACGTGCAGTCTCTTAAAAAACAACACGTGGGAATACTTCGGCTGTTCCCTGGGATTACTGCCGATTATGCTCGAAATGTGCTTCGTGCACCTTTGCAGGGTGTTGTCCTGGAAACGTTCGGGCAGGGAAACGCACCTGACAATAATAAAGCATTGATAGGTGCGCTAAAGGAGGCAGCCGACCGTGGCGTTGTGATTGTGAATATCACCCAGTGTTTACGGGGCACCGTCAACCAGAAGACCTATGCTGCCGGACAGATTCTTGAAGATATCGGCGTTATTGGCGGACTGGATATGACCCCCAATGCAGCCTTGGTCAAAATGTACTATTTACTGAGCCAGGATTTTTCCATGCAAGAAATATATAATAAAATGCGGCAATCTCTCTGCGGAGAATTGACGTCAGTCATATCACTATAATCATTATCACACTCAACTTTTGAGGCTTTTTTGCCTTAAAAATCGCTCACGTTGGGTTTTTATTTTTTTTGCAAACGGAGGAGGAAGTGATGAAAAAAGTCCGTCTTGAAGAGTACAATCAACACAGCTTTGAGGAAGCAGGAATCGATAAGGTTATCCTGGCCATAGGCTCGTGCGAAAGCCATGGCGCTCATCTGCCTTTTGGGTGCGACACCTTCGTCAGCCACCAAATTGGCTTGGATCTCGCAGAACGTCTGGAAAAAACGGTTGTTGCACCGCCATTGTGGTTTGGGATGAGCCAGCATTACCGCCATCAGCCGATGTGCCTCTCGCTGTCCGACGACACCGTTATCAAAGTTGTCTCCGAAATCCTGGATTCCCTGGCTTTTTGGGGAATTAACAAAGTGCTCATTATTAATGGGCATGATGGCAACATCGCCCCAATCGAAATTGCCGCCCGCGATTTCAAAGTGAAAAATCCAGACTTTTGTCTGGCTGTGCTAGACGCCTGGTGGGTGACCGCAGGCGCTTTATTGCCTGAAAATACTTTTGAAGTCTGGAACGGTCTGGGCCACGGCGGTGAAGGCGAAACCTCCATTGGTTTATCTATTTTCCCGGAACTGTGTGATATGGATCGCGCACAAGGCCAGCTTCCCGAAATGGATGATAAGGTAAAGCTCATCTGGAACTTTGCGGAACTCACTAAATTTGGTGCCAGTGGGGACCCGACGAAGGCAACTGCAGAAAAGGGGGATAAGATGCGGTCAGTCCTGGTTGATTACCTGGTGGAATTTATGAACAAAATGGATAAACAGGGTTGGCGCTATAAAGTAAAGGATATTTAGCCAGGTTGACAGGCCAGGATACAAGGCGTGAAATCAACAATTTCCGTTTACGTTCCTGCATCAGACTTCGAGATTTGAATCAGGCGGACTTTCGAAAATGTCCGGACGCAATTCGTTTTAGACTTTTTAAACAATTGGCGAAAGCATCTATTGGAAGTCCGCGGCCGCTTCTGGCGATTGAGTGATAGACCTTCAGTTGACTTTTCCTCTCAACGGGTAAGTTCCTGATGTCCCGTTGTTGGTCTTATTCATTGACGCTTGACGGCATCGTTTAGTCCGGGTATACAAAGCTCAAACCATCAGTAGCAGATCAATGTCATTTAGTTAACCCGCTTGTTGAGTGTCTGCGATGGACCTGTTTGAATTGCCTGGAGAAGTTTCTTGGATGATCTGAACGAAGCGAAGCGGCCGAGGGCCCCATTGTTTGAGCAAAGCGCGTTTTGGGCGCTCAGCGAAGCAAGTTTTCGATCATCTTGAAACGGATCCATTGCAGACACCGGATTTAAAGCTTAACTCAATGGCATTGAGTAACAGATTGCAGTTGACGACAGTGGAAGACATTTTGATAAAAAAAAAAGCAAAATATCACAGTATTACTGAGTATGCTGTAGAGCAGATCGAGAAAAGCATTTTCAGTAGTAACCTGCTTCCCGGCGACAAGCTTCCTTCCCTCGGGGAACTCCAAGAGCTTCTTGGAGCGAGTCAGGGGGCAATTCGCGAAGCCATGCGGATTCTTAAGGAAAAGGGGCTTATTGATGTCAAACGTGGCCGCTCAGGGGGAATTTATGTGCGTGCCGTTCCGTCAAGCCGAATCAGTGATAGTCTAGCCCTGATGATTCGGCAGAAACAGATATTACCCAGACATTTGCTGATATTCAGATTTACGCTGGAAGTATCGGCCGCGGCACTGGCCGTCATCGAATCGAACAAAGAAAATGTTAAGCAGCTTGAGACACTGATGACCCGGGCCAAAAATCATTTGGGAAAAGGTGTTATCGGTTGGGATGATTTTTACAGAGTAGAGGACCTGCTGCATCAAACCCTGATAAAGATCACTAAAAACCCTTTGTTTGAATCCGTCTTGTTGACGATTTTTAGCTATCGCCAAGGATATAACAAAGAACTGGTACCAAAAGAACTAAAAAACATGAAAGATTCTTACCAGGATTGGTGTGAAATCTTGGAAGCCATGAAGAAGGGTCAGTCACATTCAGCAGGAAGGATCATGGCTCGACACATTCGCCGATTTCTGCCCATCGATGCCGATGGGAATCAAATCGAACAGTTAAAAGAACTTTTTTTGTAAGGCATTTCCTGTACCTCGCCTTTACCCCTTGATGCTGCGTTCTGTTCTCAAATAGGCGCCTGTTTATGGCATTAAGTATCCTTTTTGTATTTGGTAATGACTGTTGCTCCGATCTGACGTGCTAGCTTGAATTCCCTTATTTCGGATTTTTCAAGCGGATTTGTTGTTCGGTCGATAAGGCGACATGCGAATCCAGGCTGTACGGTCAAGTAACAAGAGAACGAAACAGAATTTGGAATCGAAACTGTCCGCCAGAGTATCTTTCAAACACCCCCCCATGCCTTGGATGGGGCACAACGACGCCTGCGAAAGGGTCTCAGATGTCCCATGCCGTTGTTACCGGATCGGCGCCGCTGAAATGAAAAACTGACGGCTATTCCAGCCGTTTACTGAATCTCAGGGAACTGGCGACCAGTATCAGAGCCCCGATCCCGAACAGGATGAGCAACTCAGGATACAGCTGGAGGCGCCCGTCTCCTTTCAGAATGACGCCCCGGACGATCGTCATGTAATACCGCAGCGGCATCAGGTAGGTGATCGGCTGGATCCAGGCGGGCATATTTTCGATAGGGAAGGCAAAACCGGACAGAAAATTCATCGACATCAGAATCCCGAACATGGCAACCATCATCACCTGGTTTTGTGTTTTTGAGAGGGTGAATCTGAACAGTCCGATGCCCAGCGCTGAAAGAATAAAGATAAATGAGGCAAAGATCAGGAAAAAGAAATAGCCCCGGATGCCGATGCAACCCGGAAAACCCGCATCATTATATTTCGATAATACTAGAAATATCGTTGACAGAGTGATGCCGGTGCTCCATGATGGCAGCATGGAAACAGACAAAGCCGCAGGGTGCCTGGAAGCGTTGAGCAACGCAACCCGGCTGAAGATATACCGACATCTGGTTCGTGCCGGAAAGACCGGAGCTCCGGTGGGAGAGATCCAGAAACAGTTCAACATTCCCGGTTCGACGCTGTCCCATCATCTGGCCCGTCTCGTGCGAGCTGAGCTGGTGATGCAGGAACGACAGAGCCGCACCTTGATCTGCCGTGCCAACTATGGCCTGATGGGAGATTTAATTCACTTTCTGACAGAGTGCTGTTGCGTGGACGAGTCCTGCAAATG
>JAHJRI010000311.1 GCA_018830885.1 bacterium
GAATCGGTCAATCGTCTTTTGAAAGTGCCGTCTGCACGGATTAAGAATAATTTCTGGTCAAAACCCACCTTGGAAACAAACAGAATCTGTCTTCCATTGGGAGACCAGATGGGTTGTTCTGCTGACGCTTTGCTGTGGGTCAGCTGTTGAACATACTGTCCGTCTTTATCCATAATAAAGAGTTGAAATTTCCTGTCCTTGATGCCAGCGTAGACGATGTTTGCACCATCGTTGCTCCAGCTGGGTTCAACATTATAGGTGCCTTCGAAGGTCATTCTGAATGTGTCAGACATCGTTAGATCTCGCTGATATATTTGAACACTTCCAGAACGGTTGGACACAAAAAGCAATCGGTTGCTGTCCGGTGACCATCTCGGATTTGATTCGGAAGAAGTGCGGGATGTAATCTGCTCCAGAATTTCCCCTTGCTGATTAATCCTGAATAGATCAGCATTACCGTTTTTAACGAGTGTGATGATCAGTTCGGTTCCTTCTTTTCCCCAAGTACCGCCACTAAGTTTACCCATCTCTTCAAAAAGCGTCCGCACCTGTCCGGTTTCGATATCGAGTCGTCTCAAGCGACTTCCCTGCTGTCCCAGAGAGGTATAAAGAATGGAACGCCCATCTGGATTCCAGCGTGGCAGAATATTCAGTTTACCATCACCGAGAAGCACCTTTGATTGTTTGCCGAAGGTATCGGTCATGACAAGCTCATATCTCCCGTTCCCATCTGCACCCAGGGTGTCTGCGCTGTCTTTTCGGACGTATACAATCGCGCTTCTGAAGATGCTTTTCTCTCCCGTTAACTGTAAAATGATGGTCTCCACCATTTCAAGCACAATCGATTCAAACGGATCGCTATTCTGAAGACCTCGTGATTCTTCAAACAACAGGATGTCCGCCTGGGAAAAAATCCAGGCATGAATTTCCTTGCCTGGTATGTATCTGATTCTCAGCCGAAGATCAGACTCTTCGATCGAGTCACGGATATCAAACATCCCCGACCAAAGCAGATTTTTCCGAAGCAGAGCAATCAGTTGAGCCACCTGGCGCGGTTCTTTGCCGGGCAGTTTGTCAACCTCCATGGTCAATTGCAGCCTGCCATAATTAAGCCCCACGATATCAATAATATCCTTATCATTAAAGGGTGCCTCATCCTGGGAATAAGCGGGAGCGGCCAGAAGAAAGAAAAACAGGATAAGCATCAATGTGTTCAGCATCCGCAACCGGCGGCGTTTTCTTTCCTGTACAGGGGTATTTAAATCTGAAAGCATGATAGACTCAGTTTGCGACTTTATCTGGTGTAAATCTGAAAACGGCCCGATAGACCTTGATGTCCTCCCCGAATGAATTTGGAAATTCAGGAAAGGGTGTTGAGACTCGGATGGCTCGTTCAGCAGCTGCATCCAGAATAGCAAGACCTGAACTTTCCAGGGGCTGAATATTGATGAGATTCCCCCGGGGACCGATATGTGCCTCTATCAGAATCCGGAAATCCCTGACGGAAGTTGGCGGCACGATCCAGTTGGCTGTGACGATTTTGGCCAGTGAGGTTCGATATATCGCCAGATCCGATTTTTTCTGCCAGAGGGCAGACATCTTGTTTTTTGTATCTGTTGATGTGCCTGTCTCATTTTCAGTATATGATGGGTCCGGTATGTAGGGTGTGTTGGCTGCCGGAAGTTGAGGGTCTGCAACTTTATTGTCCGATTCGGATGCTGCGCTGCCGGCAGTGTCGGCCTGTTTTCCTCCAGTAGGACCCTGGGCTGATATGAGCGGCAATACCGGCTTTTCAGTTCTTTTGTTGGATCGCAAATATCCGGATGGGGTGATTGATTTTGGTGAAGATGATTTGGGGGGGGTGATATATTTCTTTAGGCTGGGGGCCTGTAACGGTTCAGTCTCTGGAATGGTAGGTCTCTTCGTGTTTATTCTGGGGACCAGATCGAGTTTCCGTGAGAGGGGAATTTCTGCCCGGGGACCTCTGGTTCCTGTTCTTTTTGGTGCTTTAGTGGCTGAGTGCTGAACCGGGGCGGGTTCAAAATAGACCGTTGTCTTGAAAGACCCGACCGGAAGCATGGGTTTAAAGGTGCTGGCTACCAGAGAGAAGAAAACCACCAGATGCAAACCCAGTGAAATGAGATAGTAAACAGAAGCAGTGGAAAACAGTTTCATTGTTGGTTCGATAAACTTGTTGTCACGTTATGGTTTCTTATCCTCTACAAGCATGCCAACTTTGTTTATACCATTGTTTTTCAAAACGACCATCAGCGCGGCGATATCCTCCCAGGTTGCACGCTTGTCTGCTCGTACAAAAGCGGTTTTTTGTGGATTGCGCTCTTTCCATGCAATCAGCTTTTGCAGCAATTTCTGCGTTGAATAACGCTGGCCTTCAATAAAGTATTTCCCATTTCTGTTGACCGAAATGACGAGCTTTCTGGCATCATTCACAGACGAAGAGCGGAGGTTCTCCTCAGGCAATTGAACGTCGATGGCCTTTTTAAACAGGGGGGCTGTAATCATGAATACGACCAGCAGAACCAGCAGCACATCAACAAAAGGGGTGACATTGATTTCACTGATTGGTTGGTAGATATCACTCGTATTTTTGCGCATAAATCCCTGTCAGTTCTTTTTAGATCCCAGTCTAATTTCCGGAAAAGAATCATCCTGGTCCATGGTATTGTTATCAAGCGCCTGATCGAACAGCGTGAGCAGGTCTAAACTAAACCCAACCATGTTATTGTTAAGGGCCCTCACTTTTTCACGAAAAATATTATAGGCAATGAGCGCCGGTATGGCTGTAAAAAGACCCACTGCAGTTGCAACCAGCGCCGCAGAGATACCCGGTGCAACCACGGCAATACTGGATGCCCCCTGTGCAGCAATGCTGTAAAATGCATCAATGATCCCGGTGACTGTTCCCAGCAGGCCGATAAACGGGGCGGAACTGCTGATTGTTGCAAGAAGCCCCAGTTCTTTCTCCATTTTGGATCTTTCAGAAATGATCGCTTTCTCAACACGCCGGTCAATTTTCTGGGTCAGATGTTGTTTGTTCAAATCAGTCTGACCCGGTTGAAACCGGTTTAGCTGGTTGTTGAATATGACATATGCCGCGTTAAACAAGCGAGCTGTGTATGTGTTTGATTGCTGTTCGGCGCGTAACAGCATATCAGACAAACCATTCGCAATATTAACACTGTTTAAAAATCGGGTTGCCTTCTTGGTCAGACCAGACAGGTACAGCCATTTCCGAATAATGATGGCCCAGGAAATGACGGACATACACAGCAAGACCAGAAGGACCAGGAGTGAGAGAAAGCCCCCCTGATAAATGGTTGATAAAAAAGATCCTTGCAGACTGAACTGAGCGGCTGCTGCTTTTATATTCAAAATGTATTTCTCCCTATTGGTTTTGGAATCGCTTTGTAGATACTTGCTTTTCCAGAATGTTCCGCTTCAACCATCCGCTGGTTTTTCTATGATTTAAAAAAAACCAGTCAAATCTGTGCGATGTCACCTTATGTCTATCCCATATTACTTATAGGATATTGAAATTATTTCCACCTCTATTTTTCCACGGGGTACCTTGATCACGATTTCATCCCCTTCCTCTTTTCCAAGCAAGGCTCTTGCAATAGGAGACTGAATGGATATTTCACATTCGTCAATATTCGATTCTTCCTCTCCGACGATCTTCCAGGTTGTCGTTTCACCGCTATTGACATCTTCATAGGTTACTGTCGCACCAAAACGAACCTGATCCAGTTCCAGTTTTGACGTATCAATCACCTCTGAGTTTGCCAGGAGGTAATTGAGGTGCTGAATTCTGGTTTCAATGAAACTTTGCCGCTCTTTGGCGGCGTGATATTCGGCATTTTCCTTCAGATCGCCATGAGCTCTGGCTTCCTCAATGTCATTGATAATTTTGGGTCTGTCTTGTTTGATAAGTGTTTTCAACTCTTCCTGGAGTTTAAAATACCCTTTTTTGGTGATCGGTTTTCGGTCCATAGTTCGTTAAATCGAATTGTTGTAGGACACAATCGTGTCAGAGAATTGGATTCCCGTTTCTTGTGTACGCTTTCTGTATTTTTATCTGATTAACCACAGAAAAGATACCCCAACCATTTCCCAGACAGTATGAACATCAAATATAAACGGGGAAAAAACGGAAAGCAAGGGTTCGCAGAGCGGGTGACCGGGTTATCAGAGCAAGAATAGATCGTTGATGTCGTCCATATTGAGCATTTGTTCCAGGGAATCTGAGACACCAACAATATTATCGGCAAGCGCCTGTTTCTTCTTCTGTAATTCGACGATCTTTTCCTCAATACTGTGACGTGTGATCAGTTTGTAAACCAGAACCCGGTTTTTCTGCCCGATCCGATAGGCCCTGTCTGTCGCCTGAGCCTCTACCGCCGGATTCCACCATGGATCGTAGTGTATGACATAGTCGGCGGCCGTCAGATTGATTCCGGTTCCACCAGCCTTTAGACTGATCAAAAACAGGGGATAGTCATCGCTCTGCTGGAATTTGGCAACCAGTCCGTCCCTGTTTTTGCTGCTGCCATCGAGTTGGAGAAATGGAATGTTAAGTTCTTCCAGGTTTTTGTGCATCAGATTGAGCATTTTGACAAACTGGCTGAATACCAGTACCCGGTGGCCTTCACCGACAATATCCGATATGGTTTCGATGAACAGTAAAAACTTAGCACTTTCAGGAGGAGAGGCCCCGACCAGGGGACTGAGCCGCGGGTCACAGCATATTTGCCTTAGTTTCAGAAGGGCATCGAATATCGCGATTTTCGCACCTTTAATACCCCCTGCGGATATTTTTTCCTTGACCTGCTGGCGGACGATTTCAAGAATTGAATTGTACAGTTTCTTCTGCTTGCTGTTCATTTCGCAGAAGAGTGTCTGCTCTGTTTTCGGGGGCAGTTCCTTGGCAACATCCTGCTTCAAGCGGCGCAGGATAAAGGGGCGCGTCTGTCTTCTCAGGAGTCGATGATCAGGTCTTTTTCTTCGAACGCCCTTGCGGCTCTTGGGTTTGATATAATCCCGCTCGAACTCCTTCATACTTCCAAAAAAGCCGGGCATCAGGAAATTGAATTGTGACCAGAGCTCCATGATTGAGTTCTCGATTGGCGTGCCTGTCAACGTCAATCTGCGGTTTCCATTCAGTTTGATGACTGCTTGGGCTGTTTTGGAACGGGCGTTTTTGATATTCTGGGCTTCATCCAGGATAATGACCTGGAATTCGATAGACCGCAACCAATCCAAATCCCGCTGCAGCAGACCATATGTTGTGATAATCAGATCGGACTTGATCGCTTCGTCGTAATGCTCTTTTCTTTTCTGCCCATGGAGCAAAACAGCCTTGAAGTGAGGCACAAATTTTTCCACTTCAGCCATCCAGTTCGTGACAACCGATGTCGGGGCAATAACAATATTGGGTTTCTTCGCCTTTCTTTTTTTGAGAATGGCCAGAAATACAAGGGTTTGCAAAGTCTTACCAAGCCCCATATCATCTGCCAGAATTCCCCCAAAACCGAATTCGTTGAGAAAGCACAGCCAGTTCACGCCATCTTTCTGGTAGTCTCTAAGGACGCCATTTATCTCTTTCGGTATCCGCTGGTTTCTGATGCCTTTAAACGAGCTTACTTTCTTGAGAATTTTTTTCCACTCGTCATCGCTGTTTCTGACACTGGCGATACTTTCAAGCTCGCTTAATAGCCCGATTTGAAACTTGTCGATTTTAAGGGCTTGTTCATTTTGCTCTTTTTCTGCCTCTGCCATAAGTGCATCGATGTTTTTGGCCGGATCGATGCCTTTGTTTTTCGAGGTCTGGATCAACCGGTTCAGAATCGGTGCGTAGCGGGAAATCCATTCTGAGTCAATGACAGCCACCCCCTCGCCGGAAGAGAGTTCAATTGCTTTTTCATCGTTTTTCCACATGGAGACCAGTTTCTTCAGATCAAACAGCTCTCCGTCAATGGTCATGGATACGTCCACATCAAACCAGTCAATATCCGATTTGATGCTGGTGGAGATTGTGGGAATCAGCTTCTTGGTTTTCCAGCGTCGCAGCTTCGTGGCACCCAGGTAAATCAACATGCTGTCAGTATTCTGGTTGGGAAGTATGTCCAGGACAAAATGCATGCTGTGATCTTCTCTCATTGAGTAGTCACCATCCCCTTCTTCTATCCATCCGTGCTCGAGCATTTCCTCTTTCAGCTTTTTTTCCTGGTTGATATCTTTGGGGATTTTATACTTCTTCTTATCCAGAGTTTGTTCAAACTCATCGACGCTGATATCAAAAGGGTAGGGTAGCTCGCCGATGCCGGTGATCATGACGGTATCCAAACGTCCCATCAGAACGCCTTTGACCTCCCAGATGGTCATTTTTCCTTTGATCTTGTAATTGAAAAGCGCAGAAACCCTCAATACGCCCTGGGGATCATGAATCTGGATATTGCGTTGGCGAAGATATGGCAGCGCCGCCGAGTAAAAATCACTGATTTCCGACTCCTCGACAATGACTCCTGAAACGGTGTCATTGACGAGCCGACCACTCATCATTGAGGCAATACGGGCCAGTTGATCGTCTTTGAGGATAAATGAAGGCACCATCCCAATCGCTTTCGGCGGGGTGCCGCTTTTATTGAAGAGGGGTTTGAACTTCTTTTTTTTGTCAAACTGGCCGATTTCTCCCTTCAGAAGGTACTGGTTCTCATTGCTGGGGTTTCGGATAACCGTAATTCGAAAATCCAGTGACTCATTGCTGATCATATGCTTTTCCCGGCTGAAATTCAGAGCATACGGATACTCCTCAGCCAGCATCAGCAATTGTGATGCACCATGCCTTTCAACACTGTAAAAATCCTCAACTTTTTTAGAATGGTAAATAGAGTCAATGACTTGAAACAGTTTGGCCGCTTTCGGGGTGGAAGACGGATTTTTTAATTTGGAATCGCTTCCATCATAGTTCTCGATATTGATTGCCAGTCTGTTGGTATTAAAGCGTTTTGTTTCGTCATGCAGAACCAGGTAGGTGATGTCTTTTGGTGAATTGAACAGGTCGACCTTGGATTCCGGCATTGCCAACCAGTATTTCCAGTCTTTGACTTGCCGCGCCTCAAAACTGGGGGAATCGACTTTCTGGGGATCCATGATGTTGAGCTTTTTCTCGGGATACCATGCCTGCCATTTCTTATAAAAATCAACCCATTCGTCATTCGGAATCAATACCCCTTTGAAGGAATCCCTGATCATGGGTGCCGGTAATGGAGTCGGCAGTATTTCGTAGTACTTGGAATCGAAAATAATCGATTTTGGAAGGCCGTAAAGCATCAGGCCTTTGTCAACAAATTCTTCAGTAATAATCGGGAGTCTGTTTCCGCCCTCTTCATGAAAGAATATACCAGCCAGGATTCGGTGGTTCGACAGAATATGAACATTGATATCGAAGTCGACCTTTTTGAACGAATTGCGGATGGGTATGGTATTGGTACCGTAAAACGTGAACGGATGTCCGAGCAGTAAAAAAAGCAACGCGTGCGTATCTCTGGAAGACAGGATTAGTGGGTTGGGAATTTCTCCTTCATCCCTCAAATTATGCCGTTTATCAGTTAACAGGCGGTTTTCGTCCAGAAATGTCTTAATAACCCAGCCGGGGTTGTTATTGTTGTCCAGCAGTGATTTGGAAATGGATTTGAGCGGTTTTTCATTCCCCCAGCCCCTGATGCCGTAGCGTGCCCGATTAAACATCCAGATGAATTTTTCCTCTCTATCCTTTGAGAAAACCTGCTGAAACCGGATGATTGTATGAATATCGCCTACCTCGACAGGGATCGAATCAAAACCGTGCTCCTGTTTCCAGTCTTTAAATGAATACTGGGGATAGTAGTCAGCTGGCAGAATATTCTTTTTGTGGACGATTGTGGTATCGGGGGGCACAGAGAACTGATCAAAACTGGCCTCTTCAAATGCGGGTTTTCCCTTTGGTTTTTTCCATCTCAGCTGATGTTTGATTGGGACATCATAAAGACCTTCCACGATTTCCTCAATATTCTCACCTTTATCCTCCAGTAAATAGAGCGCCTGTCCCTCCCAGTCTTCAAATTCAGAGAGGAATCTGATGAACTCCCGACTAAGGCTTGGTGAAATATTTTTGGATTTCTTCAGTGCTTTGACGATAGGATGACTGGTATTTATTCTTCCCACGGTAAGACGTTCTTGAAAGTGTAGCGGTTATGCCTATCTATGCGCCTGACAAAATGGCTGAGGCCACATTTTTATTTAGTATCAATGATTAGAAAGCTCATCAGTAAGTCTACCCTTATATTTTAGCAAAATGCAATAGTTAATATTCGGGACTGGTTTTTGAAAAACAGTGGTTTGTGGCCTGGAAACATCCCTATTTCCATCCTGGTGTTTATGAGATTATGAGTAAAATCAGTAATTGTCTGTAATTTGATGATCAAGCATCTATTTTTTTTACTTGTTTGATTGATTTGGCAGCGTGATTGAGGTATAAATTGATTTTACCAAAAAAAGCGTATCTGCTCTTGAAAGAGATGCTGCCCGTCCCTTGAAACCGGCATTCAGATATTACGGTGCCTGCTGAAAAAACGTCGGACCGGGTTGGGGGACGGGGGTCCCCAAATGTCCTGTCAACCGCTACTATCGGACTGCTGACTTCTCAAATGATGGTTCATTCTGCGTTAAAAACCGATCTCTATTCCCCTGAAACAGGTAAGAGAACTTAACAATTACTTAAAACATGCTTGAAAGAATAACTAGAATTTTTTCAAATGACATTGCAATCGATCTTGGGACTGCAAACACGCTGGTGTTTTTGTCCGGCAAGGGAATCGTTATCCGAGAACCTTCTGTTGTCGCCGTTCAGACCGGTCCCAGAGGGGAAACAAAAGTGTTGGCTGTCGGATCTGAAGCAAAATCAATGTTGGGAAGAACACCCGGAACCATCCAGGCGATCAGACCGATGAAAGACGGGGTTATCGCCAATTTTGATGTCACTGCAGAGATGATCCGTCATTTTATAAAAAAAGTTCAGAAAAGCAGCTCGCTCATCAAATTTCGGCCCCGGGTTATCGTCGGCGTGCCTTCAGGCATTACCCAGGTGGAAAAGCGGGCAGTCAAAGAATCCGCTGAATCGGCAGGTGCCAGGGAAGTCTATCTTGTGGAAGAACCCATGGCAGCGGCAATCGGTGCTGGTCTCCCTATCACTGAAGCAAATGGGAACATGATTATCGATATCGGAGGCGGGACAACAGAGGTGGCGGTCATTTCTCTGGCCGGGATTGTCTATAGCAATTCCACCCGAGTGGGTGGAGACATTATGGACGATACCATTATCCAGTATATCAAAAAACGGTATAACTTATTGATTGGTGAGAGAACTGCAGAGCAGATCAAAATCAATATTGGCTCTGCCTATCCAACCGATGAAAATCTGACCATGGATGTCAAAGGAAGGGATCTTTTGACCGGTATTCCAAAGACATTGATTCTTAGCAACGACGAGATCAGGGAGTCTCTTTCAGATGTGTGCGATCAGATTGTGCTGGTTACTAAAAACGCATTGGAGGATACGCCGCCGGAACTGGCTGCGGATATCGTTGACAAGGGTATCGTCCTGGCTGGTGGCGGATCTCTGCTCAAAGGGATGGATATTCTGCTCCGGGAAAGAACCGGGCTGCCGATTATCTATGCTGAGGATCCCCTTTCCTGCGTTGCATTAGGGGTTGGAGCAATGCTGGACAACATCGGCTTACTTAAGAGTGTCGCTATCCTGTGATCGGTTCAGAGGACGGTCGAGCGTCCTCTGGAAACCCCGTATTTTTTTAATTGACTCTTTCAGCCAGATTCGAGAATAGCAGAAATATTAATGCTGGACTTCTTACAAAAAAACAGACGTCGTATTTCTGTAGTCTTTCTGATCGTTTTTTTTCTTGGTTTGCTGATTTCACAGACAGAAGAATCCCGATCCGATAACTGGTTTTCCTCACTTGTTCAAAATATTGCCTACCCGTTTCAAAACGCCTTTCATCTTGCCAAGATCAGCATTACATCCGTTTGGGGACAATATGTCTGGCTGATTGATGTTCAGGAGGAAAATAGCATCCTGCGAAAACGGGTCGAACAACTCGAAGAGGTGAATGCAGAAAACACTGAGATTCGGATCGGCTATCAAAGACTGCTAAAATTACTTGAATTCAAGCAGAAAGATCCTAACAAGAAGGTCTTCGCAGAGGTTATTGTTGAAATTAACAAACCTTTTTCCAGACTGTTGATTATCAATAAAGGCTCAGACGATGGCATACGACCCAATTTTGGGGTGGTCACCCCGCGGGGGATTGTCGGCAAGATTCAGTCCGTCACTTCCGGACAGGCCGTTGTTCAGTTAATTACAGATGCACGAACGCAATTTCCGCTGCTGATACAAAGAACACGAACCAAGGCCATGTTGCATGTCAAGGATGGAGAGCTCATTATCGATCAGATCCCGAGAATGCTGGAACTCTATGAAAATGACCGTATCGTCACATCAGGGTTGGCAGGCGTTTATCCAAAGGGAATTCCTGTCGGCCGGATCAAGGAGATCAGGAAAAAGGAATTTGGGCTTTTTCAAAGCGTGACCTTGTCCCCTGCCGTTGAACTGAATAAAATTGAGGAGGTGGCAGTTATTCTGAAAAGTGTTTATAATATTCATGGACCTTTGTTCACCGATATAAAGCAATAAGAAATGGGTGTGTTTTTTATCATTATATTTTTCTGGATATCTGCAGTCTTCGGGGAAACGTCCCTGTTCACGATTATACCCTGGTTCAAACCCAACCTTTTTTTTCTAGTATCGAGTCTTTTCTGCCTGCGCTGGAGAGGTTTTGAGACGCACTATCTGGCTGTTATATTTGGGCTAACGGCAGATTGTTTTTCAACTGTACCTTTTGGGACGTATGGGTTTTCATTCTTTCTGATTTCGTTTTTGATCCGCTGGTATGCTGTAAGAATTTATCAGCATTCCAAACTTGAATCAGTTGTTATCATAGCTATCGTGACGCTTCTCAATAATCTGCTCGTTTTTTCTATGTTGAGTCTGCTATTTTCCGAGGGAGACATGACCTTTCACTGGCTTGTGGATCTGGTCATCCATGAAGTCATACCAACAGCCATTCTTTGTGTGCCCTGTCTTAATCTCATTCTGACAATGGAATCCCGTTACAGGATCCGGCTTGCGGAGAGAAAGTTTTGAAAGAAGAGCCTCTAACTTTTGAAGAGTTGCAGCTTTTCAGTCGCAGAGACCTGATAATTCGATCCATTATTGGTATTCCGTTTGCCGGAATCATCTGGCGTCTCTGGAACCTTCAGATTCAAAATGGGAAGACTTACAATGATCTCTCCAAGGGAAATCGGGTCAGACTGGTTTCCGAAGCAGCCCCACGCGGCATTATATATGACCGGAATTCGATCATAATAGCCAAAAATATCCCGTCTTATACATTGATTCTCATCCGGGAGGATACTGATGATGTGGACGCAGTACTGAATAAAGTATCACAGACACTTAAAATTGAATTACACGCCCTGGAAAGGGCCCTGGAAGAAAACAAAAAGGCGGCCCAGTTTCATCCGATCGAACTGTATGAGAATTTATCCTTTCGTCAGATTGCATTGATCGGTACCTATCAGGAAGAATTTCCCGGAATATCGATTAGTGTGATTCCAAAACGCTATTACCCACTTCAGAAAACAGCGGCTCATATTTGTGGTTATATGAGCCAGATCACAAAAGCACAGTTGAAGGAGCTTCCTCTCGATAAGCTTCAATCAGCCAAAACCATCGGGCAGGAAGGTGTTGAAGCTGTCTACAACAACTACATCATCGGTACCGACGGAGGCCGGCAAATTGAGGTGGACAATACCGGCAGAGAGATTCGCGAATTCCCGAATCCCATCACACCGAAGCCTGGCCAAGACATTGTACTATCCATTGACAGCCAGTTGCAACGGAAGATCGAACAAACGATGGAAAACCAAAAAGGGGCAATTGTCGTCATGAATCCCGAAAATGGTGAAATACTCTCCATGGTGAGTCTGCCGGCATATGATCCCAATGAATTCTCCCAGGGGATAAGCAACGAACGCTGGCAGGAGATGACGAATGACGAATCCCACATTCTCAATAACAAGGCCATTCAAGGCGTCTATTCACCGGGTTCAACATTCAAAATGGCAGTGGCTGCTGCTGCTATCGAAATGGGCATTATCAATGAGGAAACCATCCATAACTGCGAGGGACACATCACCATCGGCAGAAAACGGATGCACTGCTGGAAAAAATCCGGGCATGGGAAACTTAATGTCGTCGGCGCACTTGAAAATTCATGTAATGTTTTCTTTTTTAAGGTCGCATTGGAAATCGGGATCGATAAAATTAAGCAATATGCGAATCTTTTCGGCCTGGGAAAACCATCGGGTATCGATCTGCTGCATGAGAATAGTGGACTCATCCCAGATAAAAAATGGTATTCCAGGAGATTCAAGGAAGAGTGGAAACACGGCGAGACGTTGAATGCATCCATTGGCCAGGGATATGTGGCTGTGACACCGATGCAGTTGGTGAACTATGCCAGCATTATTGCCAATTCAGGATATCATATTCAACCACATCTGGTGAAAAACATCATTACCAATCTGACCGGGTCAGAGTCTGAAAATGCTAGACAGAATAAGCGGATTCAAGATGTCGAAATGTCTCGCAAGCGAGTGGATATTCACAGCGAAACTCTGATTTTGCTGCAGAAAGGAATGATTCAAAATGTCCAGGGGAATAACGGGACCGGGCGGGCCGCACGGTCCGATATTATCTCAATTGCCGGAAAAACGGGAACAACTCAGGTAGTCAGCTTTAAGACAAGAGAAAAGCTGTTAAAGGAAAAGGGAGAATTGGAGAAAAAATTCTTTAATCACGCCTGGTTTATCGCCTATGCCCCCATCGTCAATCCTCAGATTTCAACTGTAGTGTTGCTGGAAAACGGAGAGTCCGGCACAAATGCTGCCCGCATGACAAAAGAAATCATGGAATACTATTTTACCAAAATTGGAGACCAACCCTCAGTTTAACAGTCGGGGTTCAAATATCAAGCAGCGATTTCGACCCTGTCCATCTCACCAATAAAGTTGCCCGCATCAGGTCTTAAAACCATGTTTATGCAAAATCGAAAGTTTGTCCTTGCATCCGGGTCACCCCGAAGAAAGGAGTATCTGGAACGTTATCATCTTGATTTTCATATTCTGACTGGTGATATAGATGAAACGGTACTGAAAGGCGAGAAACCAGTTGTCTACGCCAGACGGCTGGCCAGAGAAAAAGGCCTTACTGTTGCTGAGCGTCTTTTTGATAATGAAATCGTCATCGCGGCAGACACCATTGTCGTTTTAAATGACCTAATTATTGGAAAACCCGCTACAAAAGCTGACGTTCTGCCGATGCTTCAGAGACTGAATGGGAAGTGTCATCAGGTGATTACGGCCTATTTCATCTTCGATTGCCAATATCGAAAGGAAATCCTGCGGGATGTTACCTCCAAAGTGGTGTTTAACAAGCTGGCCACTGAACAGCTGGCTGCATATGCGGAATTGGAGGAACCCCTGGACAAAGCGGGGGCCTATTCGATTCAGGGTATTGGCACCTTTCTGGTAGAGTCTATTGAAGGGTCGTACAATAATGTGGTAGGACTTCCGATCGAAGTATTGATCCAGGATCTGCTTGACAACAGGATGCTGAAGATATGATGCCTGTGGAAGCAGTTTATCTTTGTTTCAGCTTGGAATAAAATGATGACGGTCTCCAAGAAACCAATTGCGCGAACATTTATGATACCAACCAATACCAGGAACTCTATCAAATATAACCATTTAAGGAAAATAACGGTTTTTGTTTTCATCGTTATCTGCTGCACTGCGCAAATAGCGGTTGCGCAGAAAGCCGAGTTTGTCCCGGGAGGTGTAATCCTGACCCGTGTGAATACGGTCAGCCAAACCTACGAGAATTTCATTACCGGTGATGCATCAAAGAGAACGGCTTTGGAGATGCTGCAGGTAAGAAACAAGATCGATAAAAATGCGATCACGGGTTCCGTCGCTTATGAGAAAACAGAGATTCGTCTTTCCTTCCAATATGGCCTGACTGATACGCTCAATCTTGGTATTTCAATCCCGCAGCTCAGTCATAAAAGAACTTCCACACTCCATTTGAACGATGCGGCACAATCTGGATTTTCGCAAAGTATTGGTGATGCCGAATCCAATGGATTGGGGGACATTGAAGTTTTTGGAATATGGCGGCTCTACTATACGGATGAGGCTGATTTTCAGATCGGTATGACACTCATCGGAGATAATGCGCCGCTTAACAGTGAAAGCTCGGATAAAATGCCTCTTGGCAGCGGTTCAAAGGAGTTGTCGGTCTTCCTGCGCTGGCTATTATATTCAATCCGTTCTTCTTTAATGATGTTTGTAGAAATTGAAGCGCTTTTCGTTGAGGACGCGACTATCAAATCATCCACTGGTTCTGATGTTACCAAACAACAGTCAAACAGTTTATCGGCAAAACTGGATGTCTCATCCCAGTCTGGATCGCTGGGATATGGTGGCGGTGTCCATCTGCAATCGATCGGAACCCAGAAATGGAACGGTATTTCACAGAATGATGGGTATTTATCATATTCACTGCACGGATACATAACCTATGGAAATCTCAATCTATTGGAGAAAGACGTCGTCCGTAATCCATGGGAAACCCGCTTCGGCTTTGAAAAGGTTATCACCGGGAGCAATACACCTGCGACCCAAACCCTGTCTCTCCAGTTTCTAACATACTTTTAACAATCGCATGCAGCCTATCTAGAGCCTGTTTCAACAGTCGGCGTCTGTTGATGTGCCGATGAACGATTTGACAAATATTTTTCCGGTCGATTAGAGTGACTGAACTTTGAAGAGAAAATTGTCATGTCATATTTTGATGAAATCGTAAAAGGTCACAAAATCGTCACCTGAGCTGCGAGACTCGAAGCAGCGAACTGAACGCCGGGGTCCAGGTAGTTTAGATATGACTGGATTCCGGCATTCGCCGGAATAACAAGATCAGGCGATTTTAGGGTTTTTACGGTTTCATCATCATTTTTACACTTGAAAAATATCGAGAACAATGGCCGGTAGAAGAAATTCAGATAAACTAACCAAATGGATACAGGCAACAACGATCTTGCTTTTTCTATTTTTTGTCATTGCGGTTGGGTACGGACTCAATCGAATGTTTGATGAAATGAATGACATAACAAAGGGACAACAGGCGTTGATTCTGAACCTGACCCAGAAGGGGGAACCGCAGACTGGTACCGTGACATCCATGGAAAAAGAGGTAGATCAGGGAGTCAGCCAGATCGCTTTTATCAAGTATAAAAACGAAACCGACCGGGAATTGAGAGAGCTGCAGAAAAAAGTTGACCTTTTGGACCAAAAAATCAAAAGGATGAAAAGTCCTTTATAAGCGGATACAGCCATTTATTTCTCAATGGTGCCAATAGGCTGTCTATTTCGCAATCAGTTCCGATAATCTCTGCTGGATGGCAACGCGATGTTTATCATAGGTCTTGAGTGTTGAGACATTGCGGTGGTTTGAAAATGCCGTCACATCCTCCAGTCTGATTCCTGCTGCATCGGCCCTGTGAATCGCTTTGAAAATTGCAGTCTGGCGTATTCCGCAAGGTCCTGTCTCAACACCGACTTCTCTGCCGAATTGACGGACAATACGATAGATACTCGTGCCTGTCAATCGTTTCCCCTTGCCCGCATGATCGCAATTTGTAAACAGGGGCCCCTTTTTTCTGCCTCGAAAAGACAACCATTGTTGAAGCGTCTGTGCTGTTTTGATAGGTAACCGTTTATCTATTTTGTCTGAAACGCCGGGCAAACTTACCGAAATCAGATTGTGGCAAGAATCGATATCCGATACATTCAGACCGACAATACTGCTGCGGTGCAATGCCAGATCGTGCATTAAACGTATAATAGCAGTATCCCGTGCCGCCTTGCGCGGGTTGGCCTGATTTCCTGCCTGGGCCAGGAGTGCGTTAAAACACTGACTTTCCAAAGGCAAGTTCTTGTGACCGGACACGATCTTGTCATTGTTTACGTCCAGTTTCCAATCGAGCAAGCCACTGAGATAGGCCGCCTTTGCGAGAGAACGCAAGGCAGACAGCCGACGATTGATAGTCGCGGGTTTCAGACCTTGTCTCTGCATTAAGGATTTATAATGCAAAACTGTAAGATTTGCCTGGCTGTGGGGAGCCTGAAAAAGAGTGACAAGAGACTTTTTCAGACTGCCGACACCCAGATACTGGCTGAAGGCAGCCAGATCAGATTGGTACAATAGTGCTGTTTTTTGCGATTTACTCCTGTAAAACCCATCTAAAATTGTATCAATTTTTTGTTCATCCATTGTCAGCTTCCTGATCCGTATCCATTCAGCGGTTTGTTTCTTTTCATAGTTGTGTTTCCTAATAAAAATATTATGCTTCACAAACCTTCATTAAATTAACATTTAAAGATTGTCAAGCAGGAAGATTAAAAGATTTATTAGGAGGCGTATTTGTCTAAAAAAAAGCCTTACCGGGTTGCGAAGAATTTTGGGGCAGATGACTCCCCGTAGATGACGGTTAATGTCACAGGTGGTCCTGTCCAGGGCTTCAATGGGGATTCTGCCCTATTTACCCTGTTTGCACTTTGCTTTTTTTTAAATCTGTATTAGCCTATAGCAGTCAGTTCACTGAAAACCGCTAACCCGATATTATCCATCATGAGTGAAGAAGACAAAATCATCATGAAGATTATTGCTGATATCGTCGAAGTCGATGAAGAAGCGATGTCGCCTGAGCTCACATTATATGAGCTGGGAGCCGATGAATTGCATATGGTTGAAGTAACGATGGCTCTCGAACAGGCAATTGATGTGATTTTCCCTGATAATCGCCTGCTGATCAATCCAGAAAAGGATCCCACATTTACAGTGGGTGATATTTTGAGAATATTTGCCGAGTATTGTTAACCGTCTATCCACGTTCCCTTGTCTTCTCTTGCCCCCTGCCAGAACCGACTCTGGTTTTGCAATCTGTTACCTGTATCCGTTGCGGCATCTTTGTCAGCTGATATCGATCAGCAAATGGGCCTTCATGACAACCTGACCGGGCTTGACATGTATCTTGCCGATGACGCCGTTTTTGGGGGAAAGAATCTCGTTTTCCATCTTCATGGATTCAAGTATCAGCAACGGTTGGTCTTTTTTGACGCGATCGCCCTGCTTGACAAGTATGGTGACAATCTGACCCGGGAGTGATGATTTGATTTCGCCACTGACTTTTTTGTCTGGATACTTGGGCTGGTATCGCGTGGATTCCACTTTTTCAATATTCACATCAAAAGGGGTCCCATTCAAATTGACTATAGAGGGGAATCCATTGTTTTGTTTTATAATCTGTACGGGATATACCTTATTGTTAATGATAATTGTTCTGAGGGTACCATCTGGATGGGTTTCCTTCACCTGGACGGTATAGCTTTTTTTTCCGATCTGAATATCAATCTCTCTGGTTGAACCGGTAGATCGTTCTATTTTTATCTGGTGCTTCTTGCCGCAACGTACGGTATATTTCATTTTAACCTGTTAAGCGAAGTGGATGTGCCACGTCAATGGGTCGTTTCTTAATTCCTGGACGAGGCATCCTATATTAATGATTTTTTTTGTGTAAACCAACGCGCGGCAGTTGTCCAGAGTGATTCTTCTCTGGCAGATTCCAGGATCTGCTGGCTGTTCGCATCATAGTGCAGATCCAGGGCTGCGATCATGGCTGCAATCTGCTCATCTTCTGGACGCTTCAATTCCTGGAAAATCTTATTTCTTTTTGCCTGATCGGGAATAAATGAAATATTGATTTTGCGATCTTTGAAATCTTTTGAATTCAGTATGGCCCGCATTAGAGGGATATTGGTCTTGATGCCATCTATAAAGAAATTGTCCAGTGCAACTTTCATTCGGCTGATTGCCTCTTTTCGGGTGGCATCTCGGACAATCACCTTGGCAATCATGGGATCATAGAATGTTGCGACGGTATCCCCGCTGAAAACATTGGCCTGGACGTTAATGCCCTGCCCGAAGGGGTAGTAGAACCGATCAATCCTGCCAGGAGAAGGGGCAAAATTATTATCAGGATCTTCTGCACAAATGGAAACACTGATGACATGGCCGTTTTTTCTGATACGGTCTGATTTGACTCTCAAAGGCAGGCCAGAGAATATCCGGATCTGCTCCTTTAGCAGATCGACACCTGTGAGCAGTCCCGTGCCGGTGTAAAAAGGTTGTATGTAGCCATTGACTTTAAGGAAATAGGTAACATCCTCGTCAACCAGGAATTCAACAGATGAAAATCCACAAATATCGAGTTTTGTGATCAGTTGGCGGATCACCTGTTTTAACTGTTCTCTTTTCTCTGCGGTGATGATCTGAGACGGGGTTTCAACCAACTGTTTCTGAAATCGTCTCTGGACAGAACACCATTGTTCGGGGAAAACGGCCACATTGCCCATTTTGTCTCTGAGCACCGGGAATTCGATATGGTGTGCTTTTGGCAGAAACTTCTCCATAAATACATCACTTGAATTCATGGCGTACTTATGACACTGGGACTGAATGTATTCATAGGTAGACCGGAGTTCTGTCGGCTTTTCCACGACTCTGAGTCCCTTTCCGCCATATCCGTGTGTTGCCTTTATCAACAATGGGTAGCCAATAGCAGCGGCCTCCTTCTTGATTTCTGAATACTCTGAACAGTTATTGGAACCCGGCAGGATATACATTCCGAGTTTCATGGCCTGTTTTTTTATCAACGGCTTATCTGAAAGATTGTGTATTCCTTCCAGTGTCGGGGCGATGGTTGTAATTCCTATATTTTGAAGCTTCTTGATAAATCCGGCATGTTGGGATAAAAATCCATACCCGGAAAGTACCGCGTCCACTTTCAGGGATTTTGCAAGGTTGACGATCTGGTCAACATCTGCATAAGCGCGCGTCGTTGATGAATTCTGAATTTCATATGCTTCATCTGCATTACGAACGCCGGCACTGTTCTCATCTTCTGCTTCGAATATGGCAATGGCTTTGCCACCCAGTTCCTGAACGGCTCTGACACAATTTGCCAGGATCAGACCTCGATTGGCTATTAAAACCTTTGAAAACATATGACATGCTCCACGTTGAATATCCTTTCAGTCAAAAAGGGAGTTGACTCAAACATAAAAAAAGTAGTTGATGGTTGAAGATGTGGCTGGCAATTTCCCGATTTCCTCCTGAAATCAACCCTGCTTGCCGACTATCGACTTCTCAATTTTGATAAAGCCCTCTTAGAGGGGAATATTCCCATGTTTGCGTTTGGGTGCTGGAACCGTTTTTCCGGTCAATGAGACCAGGTATCGACCGACGATATTGCGTGTTTCACGCGGCTCGATCACGTCATCGATATATCCCTGGGAAGCTGCTATTTTGGGATTGCTGATGGTTTCCATGTACAATACCTCACACTCTTTTGCTTTCTTGAGGGGGTTTTTGGCTTCCGCAATCTCCTTTTTAAACACGATGTTGACAGCCCCCTTCGGCCCCATGACCGCTATTTCAGAACCGGGCCAGGCAACAACCATATCCGCCCCCAGGTGTTTGGAACACATACAGATGTAAGCCCCACCATACGCCTTGCGCAGAATAACCGTCAGTTTTGCAACAGTCGCTTCGCTGTATGCATAAAGGAGTTTCGCACCATGTCGAATGATCCCGGCATACTCCTGATCGGTCCCTGGCAGAAATCCTGGAACATCGACAAGTGTCACCAGCGGAATATTGAAAGCATCACAAAATCGGACAAATCTGGCAGCCTTATCAGAGGCATTGACGTCCAGACATCCTGCAAGCTCTCTCGGATTGTTGGCTATTAAACCGATGGTTCTGCCATATAATCGGGCAAATCCAATGAGAATATTTTTCGCATACTCTGACTGGAGTTCAAAAAAAGACAAGGGATCCACAATCGATTCGATGACCTGGTATATATCGTAGGGTTTGGTCGTATTTGAAGGGACGAGGTTTTCCTGCGGGATATCACTGCTGATTGGCGTTCCAGCCTGATCCGTCAGGGGAGGAAGTTCCAGGTTGCTGGAAGGCAGATAGGAAAGCAGTTTTTTTACCCAGTCCAAGGTCGATTCGTCATTTTCCCCGACATAAGTGGCCACTCCGGATCGTTCCATATGAATATCAGGGCCGCCGAGTTCGTTTTTAGTGACGACCTCGCCTGTAACAGACCGGATCACATCGGGACCGGTGATGAACATGTTCGAGGTATCCTTGACCATGACGATAAAATCGGTGATCCCGGGCGAATAAACGGCCCCGCCGGCACAGGGCCCCATAATGACACTGATCTGGGGTATGACCCCGGACGCTTTGGTATTGCGGTAAAAGATCTCGCCGTAACCGGCCAGAGCCCCGATCCCTTCCTGTATTCTGGCTCCTACAGAGTCATTGAGCGTGATCATGGGAGCACCGTTTTGAATGGCCAGATCCATGATGGCCGCGATTTTTTTACCATGCATCTCACCCAGGGAGCCGCCCAAAACGGTGAAATCCTGTGCAGCAATGTAAATCAGCTGCCCATTGACCTGGCCGAAACCGGTCACGACACCATCACCCGGTGTTTTGCTTTTTTCAAGACCAAAGTTTTCGTTGTGAAGTTCAATAAAACCTCCCGTTTCAACAAAGGTTCCCGGGTCCAGGAGATATTCGATGCGCTGCCAGACAGTCATCTTTCCTTTGATATTCTGGGCTTTCAAGCGTGCCTCTCCGCCGCCCAGTCGCATGAAAAACTTCTCTTTCTTGAGGTTTTTAATACGTTCTCGATTGATTTTATCTATTTGCAAAGCAGGTCTCCGGGTCGGGTGTTGAATCATTGGAACAGATCGTGATCCCAAAGTGAAAATCATTTTGATGATCAACAGTCAATACGATACGTTGGTTTTTTTTAGAGGATCACCATTGGATGTTTTTAGACCATGGTTAATTTTGGTTATAGAAAATAGAGATGTTTTAGTAAACTGTTTTCTTGCTTTGAAAGGATCGTCAAGTCTCTGACTGTATTAAATACAGCGGATCCACAACATTTTTAAATATAGCGGATCCGCTCTGCAAATTTGTGTAAATGAAAACCGTTTTTAGCAACCGATAATTTGCGGTTGCGACTTTCTTTAAAAAATTCAGGAAATTTACTGCATTTGCCCTTTCTCAGATCGCAATATCTTGGTATAAAAAAGGTCACACAATCACAGGCACAAAGAATAGAATGCGTCAATCACAGATAAATATGGAGAATGGGTATGTCAGTTAAAACATTTGGCGTTGTTGGCGCCGGGCAGATGGGGAACGGCATTGCGCAGGTAGCTGCAGCATCCGGACTGGATGTGATCATGAACGATATTAAGACGGAATTTGTTGAGAAAGGTAAGGCCAACATCGAGAAGAACCTGTCCCGCAACGTCGAGAAAGGAAAAATCACCGCCGCTGAGAAGGACGGCATACTCAGCCGTATTAAAACCAGCATCGATCTAAAGGATCTTCAAAAAGCAGATTTTATTGTAGAGGCTGCAACCGAGAATGAAACCCTGAAATTAAATATTTTCAGGAACCTCGATGAAATATGCCCCCCCGAGGTCATCCTGGCAACCAACACCTCTTCCATTCCCATCGGTCGGATTGCCGGTGCAACAACGCGCCCGGAACTGATCATCGGCATGCATTTCATGAACCCGGTACCCGTGATGAAACTGGTCGAGGTTATCAAAGGTCTGGCAACATCTGAGGCTACTTTCAAAACAACCTGGGAACTATCTACAAAATTTGGTAAAACACCCGCTGAAGCAAACGATTTTCCTGGATTCATTGCCAACAGGATTCTCATGCCGATGATCAACGAAGCCGTTTTCTGCCTGTACCAGAATGTGGGGACCTGCGAAAATATTGATACAGTCATGAAACTGGGGATGAACCATCCGATGGGACCTCTGGCGCTGGCCGATCTGATTGGTTTGGATACCTGCCTGGCAATTATGGATACGCTCTATGATGGTTTCAAAGATTCCAAATATCGCCCCTGCCCGCTCTTGAGGAAATATGTCGAAACAGGCTGGCTGGGTAAAAAAACAGGTCGGGGTTTCTATCAATATGACTGATAAGGGATGGCGATTACAACAACCCACAGACTGAGGCTGGATTTTGGTTTATTCGCTGACCGAGCATAACAATACTGTCGCGTCTCCAATACTCAGACAGATTCATTTCAGCCTGCTGTCTCCCTACTCTATTGCCGGTATGGGGGAACCCTGGCTTGATAAAATGGCAGCTACCCATGCCGCGCTGAAAGCATCTGGAATTGGCGCCATTCTGACACTGACCGAAGACAACATGTACGGCAACCTGCATGTTCAGGCGGGATTCAGCGTTCAGCATGAACCGATCGATGACGCGGAGCCACCCACAAACCTGGCGATGGACCGGGCGTTGGTGTTTATCAATCAGGCACAGGAGAGACAGCTGGGTGTTGCGGTTCACTGCCTGGAAGGTCGCGGAAGGACTGGAACCGTCCTTTGCGCCTGGCTGGCATGCAAAGAACAGCTTGCTTGCGAGCAAGCGATCAGCAGATTAAGAAAATTACGTCCCTATACAGCGCTTTCAACCAGTCAGCAGGCGTTTCTTCATCTTTACCTGAAATCAAGGCTTTGATCCTTTTTTGGCGGTATCAAAATCCTGATTCAAGGAATAGCCAGTCAAAATCATATGGTTAATCAGGATGCGTTTAAAGACCCGATTGTCGATGTAGAATTCCTGGAAACCAGGAAGGATATGGGAAATTCCTTTTTCAAAAATCTGGTCGAAGTATTCAATCTTGAAATCCTGACACTGATCACCCAATTGAAAAAAAGCTATCAGGCAGGCGATTTTGAGGCTGTAAAAAACCATGGGCATAAGCTGAAAGGCATGAGCATGAATCTGGGGGCCGTCTATCTCAGTCGTCTTGGAGAAGAGATCGAGGAGTCCCGGCCTGAGACTCTTCAGCGCGCTGTCGGCCAATTGGACGATGCCTATGATAAAACACAGCAGGTATTGGCCGGGATGGTCAAGGAGTCGATCTGAAGCTGGATATTAGGTCCCCGGAGATGGTTCATTAATGAATTCCGGTTGTCCGGTTGATTGCAGGACATTGATCCAGAGTCGTGAACTGGGGTGGATCTGTTTCCTTTCCGCAATTGCCAATTGAATGGGTAATTGGCAATAGACGCCATGCCAGATCGAAACAAGCACTTCCGTTTTACCGGCCATTGCCGCATGAACGGCATTCTGACCGAGGATAGCACTGAACAGGCCATCATTGGTATTGGCAGAGACCGAACGGATGATATAACTGGGATCGATATATTTGAGGTTAATCTCAATATTCAATTTCTGGAAATATTTCTGGATCGCGTCCTGGAGGTACTTCCCGATATCCTTGAGTCTGATATTGCCAGATTCATCGGTTTTCACCTCATCCGACTCAAAGAAATACTGGCCTGCCCCTTCAGCCACAACAATGACAGCATGGGACCGTTTTTCAAGACGTGATCGGAGTACTTCAAAAAATCCCCTGGGACCTTCCAGCTCAAATTCAACCTCTGGAATTAAAACAAAATTGACGTCCCGTTGCGCTACCGCAGCAGTTGCCGCGATAAAGCCCGAATAGCGACCCATTAGTTTCACCAGACCAATACCATTGGGATAAGACTGGGCCTCGGTATGGGCACATTGAATCGCCTGCGTGGCAGTATCAACAGCTGTTTCAAATCCAAATGAGCGGGAAACACAGGAGATATCGTTGTCAATTGTTTTTGGAATAGAAACAACTGCGATTTTGAGACCCCTTTCCGATACTTCCCGGGCTATCTTTGCAGCCGCATTCAGCGTTCCGTCCCCGCCTATGATGAATAGCATATTCATGTTTTGTCTTTCCAGGGCATCGACGATCCGTTCAATGGATTGAGCCCCCCGGGAAGAGCCGAGGATGGTGCCCCCCTGTTCGTGTATGTCAGCGACAACATCTGGTGTCAAAGGCATCAAAGGATGACCATATTCGGGAATAAACCCCTGAAAACCATACCGGATACCAAAAATGCTGCGCACATGATAGCCATGATAAAGCCCCAGAACGACTGCCCGGATGACATTATTCAGACCGGGACACAAACCACCGCAAGTCACAATGCCTGCCGTTACCTTTGTGGGGTCAAAATAGATATATTCCTCTGGTTGTGATAACTCAAACGCAACCGGCGGCTCCATCACATTCAGTCCCGGATAAGGGTGATACAATATCTGCTCATTTAGTGATCTTCCATGGGATAGATTCATCGGAGATTTGATCGTCGCCGGTCCAAGTCGCTTCACCTTTGTATCTTCAGCTGTAAATTTGGGTTTCATTATTAATCCTGAATCATATAGACGGTTTTGCCAGACAATCTGAGAAAATAGTGGGGTTCCGTGTGACATATCTCATATTATGTCAAAAGTTAAACAGAAGTAAAGAGTTACATCTTTTTTCCTTGTCGCTTTAGCCTTCCATAAGTAGGCTGTTATTAACATCGTATTGGAAAACCAACCTATATCCGAGCCTGCGTGATTCTGGTACATTAAGCCGCTGGGAATCGATTTAAGGTATCAGTCCAGACGCCTTTTCCAGTCAATATACTGCTGATTCAAAGAAGTGTAAATCAATCCAGCGATCTGTATCCAGTGGAAGAACAATGCGAAAGGATAAGGCTGCTAAATTCGTTGAGCAAATAGGGATAACCCGCCAAAACCGATTTTTATGAGATGGATAATTTTTCAGTCTCTTGATGGGACGCCTGTTTAACGATTTACGCGAAATATGTTAATCATGTTTACATAAGCCTATGGAAAGTTTATTTGGGCATGAATGCCTCAAAAAGGCATTGGAATCGGATTATGAAATCATCGCTGTCTGGGGTGCCTATCAGATTCTGCAACTGAAAACTGAACAGATCAGACCCTATCTGTCCGGGTTTTTAAGTTCGCCTTTTATGGATATTCAGGATGCCGGTATCTCCAAAATTGCCGAAATCGGGGCAGTTGAATATCTCCCCCAGATTCTGAAGATTTTCCGCGAGTCTGAAGGGCAGGTCAAGTATTCTGCAGCACTGGTGCTCTCCAAATATCCCAACGACTTTTCCAAGTCTTTGATACAGAAATGGTTTGAGCAACTGGCGCTAAGTAATCAATCGACACGGATTGAATTTGATGTTGCGGCCTACGCTTATATCGATATTGACCGGGAGCACAATTTTCAGAGTGTTCTCAAGTCCCTCAGACAGTCACAGCACGATGCCATAAAAAGCGCTGTTCTCTTTCTCAACCTGTTATCGTTTTGTGAGAGCGAATCGGATTTTCTAACAATTCTGGACCAGTATTTTGTTCTGAGGGATATCAATTCAGACGCTGAACTGACATTCAGGGTGATTGACCATTTCGGACAAATGGAACTTAAAAACTGGTGGTCGGAAAATCTTTCCCGGGGATATTCGATCAGTTCCATTTATGAACAATGTTATATTCTTCTGGGATTAAGTGACAATATTACGGACCGCCAGTACTGGATGGATCTGGAAGCAGCATTTGGAGAGCATGGAAGAATGCGTCCCGGGGCACCCCGGGATCACCAACGGTTTCTGGTGGTTCTGGAAAAATGGGTGGAACACCTGCTGCAGGAGACAAAACTACCGTCAAAACTGCGTTGGGTTGTTCAGAGTTTCAGCAACAATCAAGACTACTTCTTAAAAACGATTCCGAAGATCCTGGAGTTGGAGTCACTTTTTCTTTTGACGGTGCCATTACTGATTACACTTGAAAAGTCAGTTTCCAAATGGCTGCTGAATCCGACTGAATATGTTGAAAACATAGCTAACTATTATCATTCAACCCTGTTGATCAAAGAGTATCGAGAAGAAATTCTATCCATGTTTTTCCCAACTGCCCCCAATTGGCGATCCGAGCAATTGACTATTGTCCACGACTATTCTCCAGTCAGTGCAGAAGATACGCGCAATGAAATTCTCTGGTCTTTTCTACGCGAGGAGTTGCTGGGCTATGATATCGCCTGGCCATCCATCTTTCCAAATCCCAATTATTCAGAACACCTGGCCGAGGGACTCAGTCAGATCTATAATGCCAACTTTGACTATTACATCCGCAAGGAGGATCGAGTTGCCATCGATTATGCGCTCCAACTGTTTCAGATTCATCCCGATAAACGAATCAGCGGACTGCTCAAAGAGAACTTTGGATATCTGATTCAGCACCATACCGAGACGTTATATCAGACCATTGAATATTTGCCCGATCCTTCATTTATTCAACCGCTGCTGAAGAAATATGAACCGGGGGAATTCGAAATCGCCCGTCTGATATTCATCATCTGTGAGATTTTCGAACTTCCAATCCCGGACAACGTCCTGGAAGACCTTAAAAACCTGGATCTATCAGATATTCAGAGATCGGGGATGAAGAAATCGGTCCGGCTGCACTGCAACAGTTGCAACAATACGTTTCAGTATCCAGTGGATGTAATTTATGTGGATGAAGGTTCAATTCTGAGGATGAACCGGCTGTCTGCAGATTCTGTCTGGGTGCCCCAGTCCTTTACGTGTAAAAAGTGTTCTGCGGTTGTCCCTTTTATTCTTGATGATTCCCAGCTAAACGAATTTTCGCTGCAATCCCGTGTTGACAGAATCCTGAAGATAACACCGCAATCCAGCCATCACCAGTTTGGACTAAAACTGCTGCTGATCGATTTTCCGCGTCATGAAACGATCACCTATGCCCCTGATGCATTCGAAAGACTGGTCAGAAGTTACGAACAAAAACCGGAAGAACATCGTGACACATTGCAGGTTCTTTGGATGAAACAGGCCAAACTCTATAAATCGATGCACAAGTGGGATGACTGCCTGGTATCCCTGCTGAAAATCTCTCCACCGGATAAAAATGAAGAGGAATATGTTTTTTTGAAAGGGTTGGCCAACTATAAACTACAAAAGTTTGCTGAAGCCAGAGGCTATTTTGACTGGTTTATAAAAAAATATGCGGATCAGAGTGATCCCGCTGGACAAAACCACTATCTGGAGCAGTCAAAATATTTCATCAAGGTAATGGACTCAGATTCCTCAAGACGATCACGACTGAAGGTTATTACAGGCAAAAAATGAATCAGCGCATCGCTATCAAACCCAATTTTCCATTGTCGGAATGGCATGATGACAAAATCCCCGATTCTATTGAGGAGGAGATCGTCCGGTTGATCATTGAGAGCTTTTCACCCAGTGATCGTCACGCTTTTCTGCAACCATCCCTGAAAGATATTCCTGATCCTGCGCTACTCAAAGGGGTTCCCGCCGCAGTGGACATGTTTCTGACATCCATTCGCAAGAACAGTAAGATTCTGATAGTCGGGGATTATGATGTGGATGGTATCACTTCGACGGTATTGCTCATCCGCTTTTTCCAGAAGATCGGGTTCAATAATTTCGAGAGTTTTATTCCCAACCGGTTTATTCATGGTTATGGACTAACCTCCAAATCCGTCGATGAGATTCTCTTAAAACAACCGGACCTGATTATTACCGTCGATAACGGGATTACGGCCAGAGATGAGATTGCACGGATTCAAACTGCCGGCATCAAGGTGATCGTAACCGACCATCATCTGCCACAGGAGGATATTCTCCCAAATTGCGCCATTATCAATCCCAAACAGACCGGATGCCTGTATCCCTTCAAAGATCTATCAGGCGTAGGGGTTGTATTTATGTTCCTGATTGCTGTCAGAGCCGCATTGCGAAGCCAGCATTACTGGGTTGCGGGAGAAGAGCCTAACCTCCTGCAACACCTAGATCTGGTGGCGATCGGCACTATTGCAGACCAGGTTCCCCTTCTCGGACTGAATCGAATATTTGCCAAGTACGGTCTGGATCAAATGACAAAACGGATTCAGCAGAATGAGTATGAGGGGTCTTACTATTATCTGAAAGTATTTTCTGACAAGACCAACGTTCGGTTTTTTGACAGTAACAGTATTGCCTTCAGGCTCGCGCCAATGCTGAATGCAACGGGCCGGATGAAGGATGCCATGGCCGGTGTCAGTTTCCTGCTGTCTGAAAACGAACAGGTCGCCCTCAGCCGGTATTACTATATTGAAAGATTGAATCTGCAGCGTCGCAAAAAACAGAAAACAATGGTCAAAAAAGCTATGGAAAAAGCCCAGGCTTTGTTTGATCGAAATCAGGGGCTTTTTGTCTATGATGAATCGTTTCATGAAGGACTCATCGGGGTCATAGCCAGTCGACTCACGGATCATTTTAACCAGCCCAGTATTGCTGCCACTGATTCAGAGCCCGGTGTACTGAAGGCGTCCTGCAGGGCTAAGAACGCGAATATCATGGAAATCCTAAAGGAATGTGAGATGTATCTGGAAGGATTTGGTGGTCATGTCAACGCTGCCGGTTTCAGCATCAAAAAAGAGAATCTGGAGAAATTTCACAGCCGGTACACGGATGTCTGTATGCGGCTATTGGCTGAAAACAGATCTGATATTTATCAGGCGGATATTGAGGTGACGCTTGAGATGCTGACTCACAAACTGTTTAATCGGTTGAAAATATTTGAACCCTTTGGGCAGGAAAACCAGAAAACGATATTCATGATTCAGGGGCAATCACTCCCCCTGCCGGTGGTTATGACTGGAAAGCACTTGAAATGGACACTTAAACCGGATCTTGAGGTGATCTATTGGAACGGAGCCCCTTCATCAGACTTCGGGTCTCGCTTCGATATCGCTTTTACACTCTCGGAGAACGTCTATCGGGGTGATAAGAAAAGACAACTGATTGTGCAGGCGATTGTACCGTGCTGAACGATCGCTCAGTTTTCCAGGTAACTTTCCTGTTCATGCTGGCAGTGAGGGCATTTTTCCGCCAACATTTCTATGGAAGCCCCGCAATGGGGGCATGACTTGAAATCCCAGCCTTCATGTTCCCTGCCCTGAATCGGGATGGATGAACCGCTGGATCGTTGCAGTGACTTCTTGACCTGTTTTTGTGAATCCTTGATAAAAGCATGCTCCAACTGT
Organism: bacterium; assembly: GCA_018830885.1. Taxonomy (GTDB): domain Bacteria; phylum SAR324; class SAR324; order XYD2-FULL-50-16; family XYD2-FULL-50-16; genus JAHJRI01. Next base: position 29,349 of record JAHJRI010000311.1, read on the forward strand.
ATTCTTTCCAGCTTGTCCAGGTCTTTTTTCAGATACAGATAGATCTGTTCGGTAATCTGCGTGCTTTTTTCCCGATATCGCAGTAACTCCCTGAACGCCTTATATATACCAAACAAAAGAAATACATCCATGATGCCCAACAAAAAGGCCCCCCAGAGTGGGACCAGATCATTGTGCAGGACATTAAATATCAAAAGGCTCAGAAGCAGGACAAAACCGGTAAAAGCGGTGATTAACCCCTTGTAAAGAACCGAAATCACCTTGTGTTGATTCTGAAACAGTCTGAGATAGCTGACCAGCGGATTTTTCTTGATATCAGCGGGAATTTCAAACTCACCGGTGTGGCTGGTGAGCAGATGGCGGACTTTACGATCTATTTTTGAAAGCATGTCTCTCCTATTTCTTTGTCAGCAGGGCGAGATTCTGAAATCTCAGCCTGTGCCATTTCCGCTGAAACCGATACTGGAACCTGTCCAATAGCTCTTCTGAGAGTTTAAAAACCTGCTGCGGTGGCATGTCTGCAGCCTTGTCCGTCTTGAATTCGTTGATTCCGGTCCAGACAATCAGTCCTGACGACGCATCGACGACCCTCATTTTGACTCTTAATCGAACCGGGTCTTTGCATTCCAGGCAAGGCCAACGGTCAATCTGAAAGACGACCAGGTTATCCATCTTCAGATGTTTTCCCATCCGGTTGGAAATGTCCTTATTGGAAACCGAGACACGGGTCAAACTTTCCAGATAGATACTTTTCAACTGGTTAAGGGAGCGGTTTTTCTTAAAAAACTGGTCAATATCGTCTGATTTTTGGACCGACTTAAAAAAAACCATCTGACCCAGCCGTTGATTCAGCAGATCTGAAAGATCACGGGCGACCTGCTCTGGAACCCCTTCCGCAAGATTGAGAAAAAAAACACCCGCCGTGCTCCCCAATAAAACGATGGTCTCGCTGCGGTCGATATTTTCAGTCAGCACGGCATTCTCACGCAGCGTCTTGGCAGATCGACTGGCCAGTGTTTCCGACAGGGATTGGACCCCTGTCGAACAGGATGCGGTTAAAAATAATATCAGGATCAGCGCGGCAGAGGAAACAGGATCGATTAACTTATTCCATCCCTTTTTTAGAAAAGTGGTCAGGCCCGACATATATTACCGAATTGCAGCAGGTCATCAGACCTGCTGAAGATTTTATCCATGTGCAGATAATCTGTTATTTTATGACTACATTTATCAGGCCGGATGCTTCTGCGTCTAGTAAAAAGCGAAAGAGTTCAGTACCGGTCCCTGTTTTTCAATGGATTTATCAGCACCGTTTTCATAAGATAAACTGCGGATCAGGCAGATCCGATATCAGTATACCTCATTTGAATATGAAAGGAAGCCTTGCTTGATAAAACCGCTGATTCCCGAGACAATTATGAAAGAATCCAAAAATTCAATAACCGACATCCGGATTGAACGGATGGATGAACACCGGGTTAAGATTCACTGGAAGACAACCTTATCCCACGAACCGATCTCAATCTATCAGGCTTCCTCTCCCAGATTCGCGGCTCCCCGGAAACTGATTAACAAAACAAACCAGCAGTATCTGATTGTTGAAGATCCCCAGGGCGAAAAACGAAACTACTACCAACTCGTTGCTGAGAACACCAACGGGATATGGGTTGGAGAAAGATGTGTTGCCATGGCAGGAACTGTTAATTTCAGAGATCTGGGCGGATACCGGGCCATTAACGGAAAACAGACCCGATGGGGACGCATTTTTCGGGGTGACAGTCTGCAAAGAGCAACGAAAACGGATCTTCAGCTGATTAAACAGATGCAAATCGGTCTTGTGTTCGATTTTCGACGCAACGAAGAGGTCGAAAAAGGTCCCAATCGGTTTCCCGAAAACCATCCCCTGGATTACCAGCATATCCCCGTAACACACGGGGAGTTTAATTTTATGAATGCACTTGAACGCCTTAAAAAGAACAAATCCGACTCAATCCGCAAAGAAACGATTATCAAGGGGTATATTGAAAATGCCGAGAACTTCGCTACGACCTGGGGAACAGTTCTCAAACACCTGGCGAGGGTTGACTGCCCACCCCTGTTTTTTCATTGCACTGCAGGCAAAGACCGGACCGGTATCTGTGCCGCCCTGATTCTATCTGTTTTGCAGATTCCAAGAGAAATCATCATGTCTGACTATCTGCTGTCGAATGACTGTATCCAGGTTGTCTGGCAAAGAGTTCAAACCATGATCCAGGAGCAGGGTATCGATCCGGAAAAGCTGCGACCCTTTTTTACTGCGCCTGAATACGCTATGACCGCTCTGCTGGATCACCTGGAAACCACCTATGGATCGGTTATTAACTTCGTCAAAACCAAGGCAGATGTCAGTCAGGAAACAATTGATAAAATGAGAGAAAAAATATTAGAATAAAATGAACGTTCGTTCGTAATAGTTTGACAAAACAAAAAGGGAATAGTTAAATGGGTACAGGGGGAAAAACTGCATGCACAACTTGCAGAAGGATCCGATCATCGGAACAGCGGATGCTGATTTCCGGTGACGTGATGTGCCTGCATCAGGCCTGTCTGGTTGTGACAAGAGGGTGAATGAGGTTGCTTTGTACAGCTGATAATTTATTTAAACTGAACCTGGAAACAGCAGGAGGCTAATATGTTTAGTTTGGAAATGTCGAAAGAACAGAAGATGATTAAGGATGAAGTGGCAAAACTGGTCAAGGGTATTGTGACGGAAAATGCTGCAGAGATGGAAGAGAAACGAGAAATACCGGCAGAGACTGTTCAAAAGGCATGGGCGTTGGGGGCTTCTGTATCGATGGTGCCTGAAAAACTGGGTGGTTTTGGCATGGATGACTCTCCTGTTACGACTGCTATCATTCTGGAAGAGCTCGCGTTTGGGGATTTATCGTTTGCCATTCTGGCAACACTCCCTTCACTGGTTATCAGTCCCCTGCTCACCATGGGAACCGAGGCCCAAAAAAACAAATATTTACCAATAATTTGTGCGGAAAAATTTAATCCGTCCACTCTTGCCTTAAATGAACCCCACTTCGGATTTGAGCCTGTCAATATGAAGACTGTGGCGGAAAAAAAGAACGGTGGCTATCATCTGAATGGGTTAAAATGCTTTGTCCCCATGGCTGCACAGGCAAGTCACGTTTTGGTGGCGGCCACCCTGGAAGGTAAACCGGAACTGTTCCTGGTAGCCAGAGACAATCCGGGCATGATCATCGGTGAGCGGGAAGAGAATACCGGATTGCGGTCAATACCAACTTATGAAATTACTTTTAAGGGTTGTGAGATCCCATTGACAGATCGTTTGGGAGAGGCGGCCGGTTGCGATTTTGAGATGTTTTTGCAGAAAACACGAATCGGTATGTCCGCCATTGGGACCGGTGTTTCCAGGGCTTCTTTTGAGTTTGCCATGAATTATGCAAAAGATCGGAAGCAGTTTGGTGAACCCATCGTTTACCGGCAATCGGTTGCCTTTATCATTGCGGAAATGGCCTACGAAGTTGATGCGATGCGCTTAATGACCTGGAAAGCAGCGTCCAGGCTGGAAGCTGGCAAGGATGCCAAAAGAGCGGCTTATCTGGCGAAGCTCTACACCGGAGAACAGACAATGAGAGTGGTAGACTATGGTGTACAATTGCTGGGCGGACACGGTTATACAAAAGAGTATCCAGTAGAGCGTTTCTATCGCAATGGCAGGGGTATCGGTATCATTGAAGGGTTGACAACAGTCTAAGGCATATTAACATCACAAAGGAGGTTCAGATGATCAGTTTAGAGTTGACCGAAGATTTAGAAAAATCGCGTGAGAACATGCATAATCTGGCCAGAGACCTCTTCAGGCCGATTGCCAGAAAATATGATATCGAAGAGCACACCTATCCGAAGGAACTGGATATTTTGCGTCCCCCAAAACCTAAAAAACCGGCTCCGGAAGCAGAAAAAAAGCCGGTCGAAGTAAAACCAGACAAGAAAGATAAGAAGCCATCTGCACTTCGATTTGACAATCTGATTGGTGTTTTGAGCATCGAAGAACTTTGTTGGGGAGATTTGGGTCTGATGCTGACGTTCCCTGGGATGGGTCTCGGAAATGCGGCCATTGCAGCAGTTGGAACAGCCGAACAGAAAGCGAAGTTTGGGTCCAGATGGGCCGCCATGGCGATTACAGAACCTGAAGCGGGCTCTGATTCCGCATCCGTTCAAACAACTGCTGTCCTTGATGGTGATGAATGGGTGCTGAATGGTGAAAAAATATTTGTGACTTCCGCGGATCGAAGTGAGATCGTTGTTGTCTGGGCCAATATCGAACCCAGTGCCGGCAAGGCGGGTATCAAGTCGTTTATCGTCGAGAAGGGCACCCCTGGTTTTAAACTGGAGCATTTGGAGCACAAGCTGGGTATCCGGGCGTCTGATACCGGTACATTCGTCTTGAAGGACTGCCGGGTTCCAAAAGAAAACCTGCTTGGAAGCCCGGAAGTAAAGAAAAAACAGAGCTTTGCCGGCGTTATGCAGACGTTTGACAACACCCGCCCCACGGTTGCCGCGATGGCTTTAGGCGTCGCCAGGGCAGCTTTGGAATTCACTAAAGAGAAAATCGAAGAGAGTGGTCTTCAGTTGGACTATACCCACACCAGTTACAATATGAGCAGTCTTGAAAAAGAGTTCTATCGAATGGAGTCGCAGCTTGAAGCGATGCGTTTACTCATCTGGCAGGCTGCATCCATGGCTGATGCCGGTATCAGAAACAGTCTTCAGGCCTCCATGTGCAAAGCAAAGGCTGGAAAGGCGGGGACAGAAATTGTCCAGAAATGTTGCGAAATACTCGGTCCCCTGGGTTATACCTACCAGAATCTGGCAGAGAAATGGATGCGGGATGTTAAGATAACGGACATATTCGAGGGTACCGGACAGATTCAGCATCTGATTGTTGCACGCCAACTGATGAAACTATCCAGTAAAGAATTGAGATAACCCCCTGGTCAACTGCCCCGCTCGAGCAGCGGGGCAACCTGCTGACATTCCAGGATTGACGCGGGAAGCGTATCCTGTTTTTGACGGGTAACGGCCTTCATCAGGATGACAGCACACGTTAACCTGCGTGGCGTCGATCTGGGATTCGCCATTAAAGACCGATGTTATAATTCACCATTTTTTCTTTGCGTCTATAGTGGAACCCGAATAGATATAGACCGATTTATATTCCTGCCAAGGGTATCATCCGCTGTTCGTTGCATAGCAGATCCGATATAGTTGGAATATGACGGTTTTTTTTAAAAAAACATGTCTGGTTACCATTGAAAGCCCTCAAAATCGTTTGACGTATTCGGGCTGAAAAGGTCAATCTATAGTCTTTTACAGCAATTCAGATTTGACACCGGGGAAAGACTGAGATGGGGAAACATCTGGAGAACGCTGCACTACTGCTTATCAGGGATTAATTTTTGTCAGAGGGCTAACTCATGAGTGAACTCAGCAATCAATTACAGGCGCGTCAGGATAAGTTGCAGAAACTGAGATCATTGGGTGTTAATCCCTATCCCTACCGATTTGGCCGGACCCAGCATGTCTCTGATCTTATTGAAAACAGGGACTCATTAATTAAAAACGAAACTGAGATCAAAATTTCGGGTCGGTTGGTTGCGTTCAGAAGACAGGGTAAGACCGCTTTCTGTAATCTGAAAGAGGGACTGCACCGTATCCAACTGTATGTTTCTCAAAACATTGTTGGACCGGAATCCTATGAAATCTTTAAATGCCTTGATCTGGGCGACTTCATCGGTGTTAAAGGGAACCTGTTCGTGACACGCACAGGGGAACTCTCTGTGAATGTGAAAGAATTTGATGTTCTCGGTAAATCGGTCAGGCCGTTACCGGTACCCAAAGAGAAAATCGTTGATGGGCAGAAGCAGATTTTTGATCAGTTCAAAAACATGGAACAGCGCTACAGACAGCGCTATATCGACCTTGTCCTGAATGATAATGTGGTGGATATCTTTCGGAAGCGATCATTGATCATCAAAACCACGCGGGATTATCTGGAAGAACTGGGGTATATGGAAGTCGAAACCCCGACGCTGCAAAGCATATACGGTGGCGCCAGCGCCAGACCATTTGAAACCCATCACAACTCGCTGGATATGAAACTCTACCTGCGCATATCCAACGAACTTTTTTTGAAACGGTGCATTATCGGCGGTCTCGATAGAGTCTACGAAATTGTTAAGGATTTCAGAAACGAAGGAATTGATCGAACCCACAACCCGGAATTTACCCAGATTGAGTTTTATCAGGCCTATGCTGATTACAATGATATGATGGACCATTTCGAAAATATCTATGCCCGTGCATCGCTGGCTGTCAATGGTACCACGAAGATTCAGTATCAGGGGCAGGCTCTTGATTTGACGCCCCCCTGGGAGCGTCTGACCATGAAGGATGCCATTAAAAGATATGCAGGATTTGATGTGGATGAAACATCGGATGGGGAACTGGTCGATCTGCTGAAGGCTAAAGGGATGGAACTCGAAGGGTCCTTTATCCGGGGGATTGCTGTTTCAGAAATCTTTGAAGCCTATTGTGAGGACCAGTTGATTCAACCGGTTTTTATCATGGATCATCCGAAGGAATCGACCCCTTTGTGCAAGATCCATCGCAATGACCCGACGCTGGTCGAACGGTTCGAGCCGTACATCAACGGCTGGGAATTGGGCAATGCATACAGTGAGCTGAACGATCCGGACATGCAGCGTCGTTTTTTTGAGGAACAGGTAGCTCGGGGCAGAGGGGGAGAAAATGAAACCCATCCGATGGATGAGGATTTTCTAACCGCTCTTGAATATGGAATGCCACCCACTGGCGGAATCGGTCTGGGAATCGACCGGATGGTCATGCTGTTGACAGATCAGAAAACCATCCGGGACGTGATTCTTTTCCCGCTCATGAGGGACAGTGAAGGCACCTCAGCGATATAGCTGATTGAGACAGCGTTCGATATCATGATTTTATGCAGAATCATTTTTTACCAAATTTCAGGGATTAATACGAATGATCATACAAACGATTTCCGTAGCGCCTATTGGAACAAATTGTTACATCCTGGCATGTGAAAAAACAGGCGATGCCATCATCATCGATCCCGGTGGAGAACCCGAGAAAATTTTAAAATATGTTGATGACCAGGAATACAACCTGAAGTATATCATTAATACCCATGCCCATTTTGATCATGTGGGAGCCGTTCTTGACATCCAGAAGGCAAAGGGCGTCCCGTTTTTATTACATCCTGATGACGAGATTTATCTTGAGCCGACGGTCTTTGCTGAAAGTCTGAGAAACTTCGGATTTTTTAATGTCAAACCTCCCAAAGTCAATGAATATATCAATGCCGATAAAGAGTATGGGTTCGGTAAATGCCACTTTTCGGTGCTCGAAACACCGGGACATTCTCCAGGGGGGGTCTGTTTTCTATTTGAGAAAGAGGTCTTTGTCGGCGACACGCTTTTTGCCGGAAGTATCGGTCGAACGGATTTTCCTGGAGGATCAATGCCTGTGCTGATGGAATCAATCAAATCAAAGCTAATGACTTTGAAAGACAATATCATCGTCTATTGCGGTCACATGGGATCGACAACCATCGGAAAGGAACGCGTATTCAACCCATTCCGTGAGTACTGGGTCTGATAGGCCACTTTCTTAGGACAAGCCATGCTTGCTGATCTGCTCTATTTTTTTTTCCCATACCAGATATTCAAATCAGTGGTTTTCAGGGGGAGCCTCGCCTTCTTAACCACTTATTTTATCATCAATCTTGTCCTCCCATCGATCATCAGGCTGTTTCGCCAAAAAGGAATTACTTCTGATTTTAAAAAATCGAAAAATCTGCCGGGACCTTATCATGGGGCAACCCCCATTATGGGCGGTATTATTCTGGTACCAGCCATCATGATCTCGGTTTTTCTCTGGGCCTGGATTAATCAATTTACCATCGCACTGCTCATCATTCTAATCTCTTTTGCCCTGATCGGAGGTCTCGATGATGCAGCCAAGGTGATGCATAAAAGAAAAGTTGAATCCGGTAAAGAGGTTAAAAAGACATATTCAGAAAAGGCAGACGGTCTCAGGGGGGATGTCCGGCTGATCATTGAGTTTGTGATCTCCTTTGTCGTGATTGGGACGATCTATTGGGTTTTTGACGGTATCAACGGGCAGATGTATGTGCCCATGATTCCAATGAAAAACTGGTTTCCAGAATTACCGACCATTATTTTTATTCCCATTGCAACAATTATTATCGTGGGCGGCGCCAATGCGGTCAATCTGACCGACGGCCTGGATTCTCTGGCAACGGTACCGATTATTACCTGTTCTGTTTTTATTGCTGGTGCGGCATACCTGGCGGGTGATGCGGAGTGGAGTGACAGGTTGAAATTGCTGTTTATCTCGGATCAAATCAAGGAGGTGGCCATTTTTGCCATTGCCATCATTGGGGCCTGTTTGGCATTTCTGAATTTCAACTCGCCGCCTGCAGCCATTTACATGGGCGATATCGGGTCCCTCGGCCTGGGGGCTGCGGTTTGTTCCATGTTTATTTTTGTTAAAGCGGAACTATATCTACCCATTATCGGGGGTACATTTGTCATTGCCGCAGTCAGCGCAATTATCCAGCGCTTCTGGTTCAAAATAGCACTCTGGAAAAAGGGAAGAGCGTGGGCGGAGAAGAACCGATTTTTTTACAAGGCGCCCTACCACCACCATCAACAATCCATGCTGACCTATTCAGAACAACCAAATGAAATCAATTCCATCTGGCATCGTTTCCTTCTAAAACTGGGCTTGGGGCATGTACCTGTGGAGGATCAGTATTCAAATCGTGATTATGTCAACAATAAGGTCATCTGGAAAAACCATCTACGGGCTATCGCACTGCTGGTTATTGCCGCTATGATCTACTTCAAGGTTCGTTAAAAAGGGTTCCGGGATTCAGGACAAATGAACTCGATAACAACCGTTTCACAATCGATCAGATATCTCCAGGTGGATTCATCGGCTGACATTCTGCCCATAGAAGGAACTCTCAGCAGCTTTAAACGCTGAATCAAATATCCAATTCACTCACGCAAATAGTTTCGTATAAATAATTCATGATAGATATCAAAATATTGAGAAACGATCCCGGCCATGTTCAAAAAACCTTGACAAATCGACGGACAGACGTGGATCTGCAGAAGATACTGGACCTCGATAGTGAAAGAAAAGAGATCATTTTCCAACTGGATCAATTGAAACAGCAGCGAAATGAGAACTCTGGAAAAATCGGCCAGGGGAAAATCGATCCAGCAGAAAAGCAGAACCTGATTGCCGAAACAAGACGTCTTGGGGATGAAATTAAAGCAGGTGATGCCAAACTGAAGGAATTGGAGGAAGAGGTCCATGGGATCATGCTGACGATACCTAATCTGTTGCATGAATCGACACCGATTGGATTGTCGGAGGATGATAATCCGGAAAACCGGCGCTGGGGGGAGATACCCGAGTTTGACTTTCCCGTTAAAGATCATGCTGATCTGGCAGAACAATTGGATATTTTAGACGCCCCCCGGGGTGTGAAACTGGCGCACTCCCGTTTCACACTGGTGAAGGGGGCAGCGGCTCAGCTTGAACGGGCATTGATGAATTTTATGCTGGATATCCATACTGAAATTCATGGGTTCGAAGAGATCATCCCCCCGTATCTCATCAACAGCCAATGTCTGACTGGTACAGGACAACTTCCGAAGTTTGAGGAAGATCTCTTTAAAACCACTGAAGGCCTGTATCTTCTGCCAACGGCTGAAGTGCCGCTGACCAATATCTATCGCGAAGAGATCCTGAACGAGGAATCACTGCCCATTTATCTGACGGCTCATACCCCCTGCTTTCGCAGTGAGGCCGGTTCCTACGGGAAAGACACGAAAGGTTATATCCGACAGCATCAGTTTAACAAGGTAGAACTCGTCAAGCTTGTTCACCCGGAAGAATCTTATGCAGAACTGGAACTGCTGGTGAAAAACGCCACCGACATCCTGGAAAGGCTGGAATTGCCTTACCGGGTGATCTCGCTCTGCTCTGCGGACATCGGTTTCAGCGCGGCAAAATGTTACGATATCGAGGTCTGGGTACCTTCTGAAAATCGGTATCGAGAGATATCCAGTTGCTCCAACTGCACTGATTTCCAGGCACGACGGGCGAACATCCGCTTCAAACCAAAAGAGGGGGGCAAAACCCGATTTGTTCACACCCTTAACGGTTCTGCACTGGCTGTGGGTAGAACTCTGGTTGCCATCCTGGAAAACAACCAGATGGAAGATGGCCGTATAAAAATACCCAAAGAGCTGATTCCCTATATGCGAGGCTTGACAAAGATTGAATTGAAAAAGTAATATGTAAGATCGACTGGAGGGATGGGAGAGTGGTTGAATCCGGCGGTCTTGAAAACCGTTATACGTAAGTATCGGGGGTTCGAATCCCCCTCCCTCTTCCGGAAAGGTGTCAGTCAAGATAGCCTGTAAGGCTCCTTTCAGAAGACGGGAGCACAGCTCCGAACGTCCGTTCAGCCCCGAATGCTGAGCAGGACAAGACCGTCGGTGGCAGGCTGTTGAAGCTTTTGCGGATAAATCAGGATCGTCGTACCAACGCTACGGAGAGATGCCAGAGAGGCCGAATGGGGCAGATTGCTAATCTGTTGTACCTGTATGGGTACCCGGGGTTCGAATCCCCGTCTCTCCGCCAGCGATTGAAGATAAGAATCTGCACCCGTAGCTCAGCTGGATAGAGCACCTGTTTGCGGAACAGGGGGCCGGGGGTTCAAATCCCTTCGGGTGTACCAGTTATGAAGAGCACTGCAGACGGTGCTCTTCATTCAGGAACTCCTGGATCAACAACCCGGAGTATTCAAACGGCATAGCGGAGAGATGTCCGAGTGGATGAAGGAGCACGCCTGGAAAGCGTGTAAATGGGAAACTGTTTCCGGGGTTCGAATCCCCGTCTCTCCGCCACGTACGGTGGTCCGCGCAATTGGAAGGTGTGAACCGTGTCAGGTCCGAGAGGAAGCAGCACTAAGCATTGGAAGATGTGCGCGGGCCGCTCCTGAAAAGCGGTCATTTCAATTTCAAACCAGCGCCTGAACATTCAAACAGCCATCTGCGAATGTCCTACCTCGTGTTAGCCAGAAAGCTCAGACCAGCGAGATTCAAGGATCTGGTGGGGCAGGAACATATCTGGAAAACCCTAATCAACGCCATTCGTTCTGATCGCGTCGCACATGCTTTTCTCTTCACAGGACCTCGTGGAACCGGTAAAACCAGCTGCGCCAGAATTCTGACCAAAGCCCTGAGTTGCCACTCACCGGTAGATTTTGAACCCTGCAATGCCTGCGAAAATTGTCTGGAGATCAATCAGGGCATTGCGACAGACATCATTGAAATCGATGCTGCATCCAATAGAGGCATCGAACATATCAGAGAGTTGCGGGAAAACGTAAAATTCTCACCTGCCAAGTGCCGTTTCAAGACCTACATCATTGATGAAGTTCACATGCTGACGACGGAATCGTTTAACGCACTGCTGAAAACCCTTGAAGAGCCACCGGCCCATGTGAAGTTTATTCTGGCAACAACAGATCACCATAAAATCCCCACAACAGTCATTTCACGCTGTCAACGGTATGATTTTTCGAATATACCCGTTGCAGAGATGACGGTATTCCTGAAATCGGTTGTTCAAAAGGAAGGAATAGCGATTAGCGATTCAGGGTTATCTATTATCGCTAACAGTTCATCCGGCGGGATGCGGGATGCGTTGACCATGTTGGATATGCTGATCAGTTTCAGCGGGGACCAGATAGATGATGAAAAAGTGATCCGTATTCTCGGACTTAACGATGCCAGAGAACTGGATTCGTTAATGGAAGCCATTATCGCCAAAGATGTCGCAAAAGTGATCACGCTATTTCAAAACCTGGTGCAGAAGGGACGCTCAATTACACGGATTGTGATTGACTTGATGAATATTGTCAAAGATTTAAGCCTTGTAAAAACGGTTTCCCAGGAAGAATTGAAATGGCACGAATTTCTGCCGGACCAGTTTGCCTTGTATCAAAGGCTTGCAGAAAGGGTTACCATAGGAACGTTGCAACAGTATTTCCAGATTATTATGGAAGTAGAAGGACAGATCAGGCGGAGTACGCAGGCAAAAATCTGTGTTGAAATGGGGTTGATTAAAATGTGCTCTGTAGAATCTTTGGCGGGCATTGCAGAGATAATCACAGCACTCAGGGATAGTGGTAAAAAAAAAAGTCCGATTACCAGCTGACCCGGCCTGATGAAAAACTGCCCGATTCCGTTCTGGAACCCCCTATCACAGATACCAGCGCAATCAACGACCAACCGTCAGCTCCTGCAGGCAAGGCGCCCTCAACGGTAAGGCAAACCGAAAGCAGCCCACCTTACCAGGAAAAATCGCAGCCGCAGACTCCAGTATTGACTGATGAAGATCACCGGCAGACGCTTGAAACGGACACCAACTCGGAGGCGGGCAATCGTGCAGATCCTCATGGGGCACCGCTGGCATCAGAGGATGAAAAAGAACCGGATATTCAGGAAGCAACCATCACCATCAGCGGACAATGGGGTGAATTTGTACAGGAAGTTGCCCATCACGCAAATATTTCGCTGGTCTCCCTACTCCGAAACTCTGTTGTTCTTGAACTGAGTGAAAAGAAACTGATCATTGGGTACCAGAACCTCCAGGTTTTTACCCAGGAAAAGCGAACAACCATTGAGACAATTGCCAGGGAATTCTTTAACGAGTCCATCGAAGTTGTTTTTGAAGAGAGCGATCATGGCCTCGATGATTCGCTTAGAGTCAAGCACAATAACGCCAAGGCAAAAGCGATTGAGGAAACCAGGGAAGAAGCGAAAAACGATCACAGGATTCTTGAAATCCTGAAGAAATTTCCCGATGCTGAGATCGATGAGATAACTATTTTAAATGATAAAGAACAGAAATGATTGAAGGTATGGATATGAAGGCACTCCTTGAGAAAGCCAGGGAGATGCAGAAGAACCTGTCAAAAAAGAAAGCAGAGGCAGCAACCAAAACCGTTGAGGTCACTGTCGGTGGCGGGATGGTCAGTATTGTTATGAATGGAAACCTGGAAACACTGTCGATTAAGATAGATCCAGAAATTGTTGACAAGAACGAGATAGAAACCCTTGAGGATCTTGTGCGCGCTGCTTCAAATGAGGCGGTTCGTCAGGCAAAACAACTCGTTTCCACTGGTTTGTCGGACATTATGGCAGATATGAATCTGCCGGATCTCAGTGACTTGATGAAATAATGAATCTTCCAATCTCATTGATTCAGCTGATTGCTGAATTGTCAAAATTACCTGGTATTGGAAAAAAAACGGCCAAACGTCTGGCTTTTTCCCTGCTCATGCGACCAGCGGAGGATGCCTATGCACTGGCAGCATCTATCACCAGGGCCAGAGAATCGCTGAGAAACTGTGTGCGCTGCTTTGGCTTCACCGACACGGAAATCTGTGATATCTGTGCTGATCCGCGGCGAAACCACGATATCATCTGTGTGGTAGAGGATCCCAGAAACATTTTTACCATAGAAAACAGCAATATTTTTAACGGGATTTACCATGTGCTCCAGGGTGCGATCTCCCCTTTGCAGGGGATCACTCCGGAAAAACTGAGAATAGCAGAACTGGAGGAAAGAATTCGTCTCCGTGAAATAAAAGAGCTGGTTATCTCAACAAATCCGACTCTGGAAGGTGAAGCAACAGCACACTTTCTGATGGATATTTTTAAGGACAGGGTGCCGGTGATCACTCGAATTGCCAGGGGAATGCCTGCGGGTGGTGATCTGGAGTTTGCTGATTCAAATACACTGGCAAGGGCATTTGAAGGAAGAATGCCCTTTGGTTCAGGCTCAAACAATTAAATCTGACCCTGTTTGAGATTTATGCCGGTGAGGGGGCCGTCCCCCTGAACTCCATCTCTTGAGAATGGATAAAGACTATTCGGCAGAGGTTCTGGCCAATTCCAGCCATCGATTCCACTTGACACTGTTTTTTTCAATCCATTGATCAACGTGTCGTTCGATATCTTTCTGACCGTTCTCTCCGTCCTGCATCTTCGTATTTTGTTCGTTGATATCTCTCAGAGGCAGAGCAAATGCAGCAAAAAAGGCCTTGAGGGCAGGATTCTTGTCCATAAATTTCTTGTTGGCCACAATTTTGATGTCGCTGACAACAAACCCTAGTTTGATTGGATCCGTCACAGCCCCCTCAATACCGGACACCGTCATCTGTGCCCTGCCCGATTCCTGGCTTGCCTTGGGCATAATTTTAGGGACATTTATCCACATCACATCTTTACCGGGCATGAGTTTAAAAATGGTCCAGTTCGGTGCCCAGGTGTAGAAAAATACAGGCTGTCCTTTTTGGTGCTTTGCCAGTGTTTCGGCCATACTGGCTGCATAAGCGGCCTGAATCCGATTGATGTGGTCATCAAGTTCATATACCTTAAAATGATGGGCAATAACCCCTTCACAACCCCAGCCGGGCGGACAGGCGACCAGGTCGGCTTTACCGTCACCATTGGTATCAAA
>JAHJRI010000026.1 GCA_018830885.1 bacterium
ATGATCCATATGTCTGGAAGTTCTTCCGACGAATTTGAGGAGGTTGGTGCGTTTTTAGCAGAACACTATTCCGTTTATGCGCTTGATTTGCTTGCATTTGGCAGCTCGGACAAACCTCCGCGAAAGTATACAATGGCTGAACACGCCAACACGGTTATTTCCTTTATGGATGCCCTGAATTTAAAACAGGTCTATCTTATCGGGAACCTAGTAGGTGCAAACATGGCACTGGATATTGCCAAAATGTATCCTAAAAGAGTTATTGGAATGCTGTTGTCTTCGGTTGTGTATAATCCGGACTACGAGAAATTTAAGAGTATCGGGAGTCTTCCGGTTTTTCAGACAATTGAGGTCAAGGATGACGGGAGCCACCTGACAGAGATGTGGAACCGAACGGCGAGATACGGAGAATCTGCTGCTATTACAGACGCGAAGACACGATGCCTTCACATAGCGGGTGAATGGGGAGAGTCTTTGCATTGGGCACTTTTTAAGGATGATGATCTTACAGCAAGCTTGCCGAAGATTTCCGTTCCAACCTTGATCTTATCAAGTCCGGATGAAAATAACGTCAATATGGCAAAAATTATTTGTCGTGCCATGCCAAATGCCAAATGTGACGTGGTTGAAAACCTCAACCCGTTTTTTGCTCGAAAATATCCTGAAGAATTTGCGAGGTTTTTTCTAGACGGTTTTGGATCTTAATCATGCAGATTTGCTTATAAATCCCAGGAGTATTTGAGGGCACGCAGAATGGATTATATTTACACAACTGCGGCGTGTATTGATGTCTGTTGTCGATTTCAAATTTTGGAAGCTGCTCAAGTGTCTGGCCTGTTCTTTTGTATCAATTTTTCAGGCATTATGTTGAAGTCTTGTTAGACGTATCATTGAATCTGCTCAACCGATACGACTGCGTTTTTCAATCTGAAGCCCGAACATGAACTTTTAAGATTTGACTAATATAGACTCTAAACTGACAAGTATAAGTATTGAAAGAAATCTATGACTTTAAAGAATATTCAGATATTGCTGGCTCAACGACCCATAGGTGAACCCAAACTGAGTGATTTTAAGATCGTCGAGACAGATCTGACAGATTTAGTTCAAGGACAGATTCTGGTGCGCAATCACTTTCTCTCACTGGACCCTTATATGCGTGGCAGGATGAACAATATTAAATCTTACTCGGCTCCAATGAAGTTGGGAGAAGTCATGGTTGGCATGACAGTGGGTGTAGTCATCACCTCCCAACACCCCGATTTTCAACCGAACGATATGGTGACCGGAAACTTTGGTTGGCAGTTATATGGCATCAGCGATGGAACGAATGTCCAAAAGATTATCGAGAAAGACCTACCTGCTTCGCTTTATCTTGGGACTCTCGGAATGCCGGGAGTGACTGGTTATGTGGGGCTTCTGGACATCTGCCAGCCAAATGCGGGAGAGACGGTAGTGGTTACCGCCGCATCCGGCGCTGTGGGCGGTGTTGTGGGTCAGATCGCCAAGCTGAAAGGTTGCAGGGTTGTGGGGATTGCTGGTGGACCCGAGAAGTGCCGCTACGTGATGGACGAACTGGGAATGGATGCCTGCGTGGACTACAAAGCAAATAACCTGCTATCTGATCTCAAGACGGCTTGCCCTGAAGGCATTGATGTGTGTTTCGAAAACGTGGGTGGTCCCATCTTCGATACCATATTGCTTGAAATCAATCCTTTTGCGCGCATTGCCCTTTGTGGCCTGATCTCTCAGTACAACGCCACTCAGTTGTACGGTATAAAAAACATGGGAAAAATCGTGGTCAATCGTGCCCGGATGCAAGGATTTGTCGTATCCGATCATATCAACCGTTGGCCTCAGGCGATTAATGATCTGTCCCAATGGCTGCGGGAAGACAGAATTAAATATCGCGAATCCGTGGTGGATGGCCTTGAGAACGCTCCCGAGGCTTTCATCGATCTATTGAAGGGAAAGAACTTCGGAAAACAATTGATCAGACTTATTTAAGGCGCATCCAGTAATGATCGTTCCATCACCGAGTTGGAGAGCATCATAGTCAGATGCAGGGAATTTTATCTAGTGATCTTATCTTATTAATATTCACAATTGCACCGGAAGTAGTTGCACCTTCACGAAGGAAAGATGTTTTCGTGAAGTTGCAAGAACGGCGTTTGCAGGATATTAGTCGTTTTCTCCAATTGCGACCGAAATAATATCACGGACTTTGATCTCCTCTTCAAGGTTTAACAGCTTGATGGAGTCCTCCAACATGTGGTGGCAATATGGACAGGCCGTCACGATGGTGTCCGCTCCGGTTTCCATGAGCTGCCTGATTCGCATGTTATTGATGCGCTCATCCGCTTTGAAATCCATCCAGAAGTGACCACCCCCGGCGCCACAGCAGAAGCTTTTCCAACCCGATTTACTCGGCTGGACCAGGTTGACACCCTGCAGTTTTTCCAAAATCAACCGGGGTTCTTCATATATGCCCTGGTAGCGTCCCAGGTAACATGGGTCATGGTAAACAACCGTTCCCTTCTGCGGTTCCCGTCCGGACTTCCCAATCCCATTGATTGCGAGGTATTCAGTGTGGTGTACGATCTCGTACTTTCCCCCAAACTGAGGATACTCGTTTTTCAAGACGTTATAACAGTGAGGACAGGAGGTTAATAACGTTTTGAATTTGCGGTTGTTTAACTCCTCCACTTGCTGTTTGGCAATCATCTGAAAAAGATTTTCCTCACCGACGACACGAGCCGGATCACCGCAGCACAGCTCTCCTACACCCAAGATACCAAAGTCGGTGCCGCTTGCTTTCAGGTAGTGAATAACGTCCCGGGCAATCTGCTGCTTGACGGGATCAAAAGTACTCAGGCAGCCGATCCAGTAAAGCACGTCACAGGAACCGCCGGCTTCAACAATAGGTACTTCAAGTGACTTTGCCCATTTCACCCGCTCGGTCTGGTGGCCAAACGGATTGTTGTTGGTTTCCATTTGATGAAGCATCTGCTCCAGTGCCTCGGGCATGCGCCCTTTTATATTTACTTCACTTCGACGAATCTGCACTTGGTTGTCGACATGTTCCACATAGGCTGGGCATACTTCATCGCAAGCCCGGCAAGTTCGGCAGTGCCAGGAGAATTCTTCATCAAAGGAATCGCCGACAATCTCTGTGGGAACGAATTCGTCGACACCGGACTGCCCCTTTCGAGTATCGTCCCTGGTAATGGTTTCTTTCATCCCGGTGATAAACCGTTTCGGTGACAGTGGGAGCCCGGCTGCATGAGCCGGGCAGTTGTCTTCGCAACGTCCGCAGGAAACACAGGCGTCCAGATTCAATCGCTGTTTCCAGCTCAAGTCGGAAGTTGTATCCAGGCCGATTGAAAAGGTCTCCGGATCAAAGTCTTCCTGCTCCATCATCTCTTCCAGGTCAACCCGGTCCAATTCCCCGGCTGGCTTTGTCTTAATGAAGAAAGTGTTGGCAGGAATGGTTAACAGGTGAAGAAACCTGGTATAGGGAATCGTGGCAATCCACAACATCACACTAGCGGTATGTACCCACCAGAAAGCAGCATGCAATGACAGCCCGCCCTGCTCACCGATGCCACCGAACAAAAGTCCGGTTACCTTTCCAACTGGCGAATAGGAGGCCCAGGGATCGCCGGTCAGGACAATCCGCAGTCCCTCGATCAAAAATCCGGTAAGAATAATCAACAGCAACAGCCCCAGTGCAATCACATCGCTGCGGTCTGAGACGAGGTAATCCGGTTTAGTCATTATCCTCCTCCAGAATTCCATCAGCAAGCCCACAAAAAACAACAGGCCCGCAATATCCGAAGCGAGAGTCAGGACAATATACAGGTATCCATTAAAAAACGACGTCCCAAAATCAAAATCCAGGGCAATGACAGCAGTAGTGAGTATAAAAACCAAAAATGAATAAAAAAACAAGCTGTGAAATATGCCTGCAATACTCGAACGGCGCACCCGGGGTTGAAGCAGGATCTCTCTGATTGTAAAAAACAAGCGCTTCGGGTAATCGGTGAGCCTATCATTGTCAGTCTTACCACTTCTCCAGCGGCTGATCTGCCTGTATAAACCATAAGCTAAAGATATAAGACTGATAATGAAAAGCGGGTACATCAGCCACTGAAAAGGGACATTCCACATGATCTGCCGGTTGGCAACCGCAAGATTCTCCATATTTCCTTCCTGTTAATTTATTTTCATGTTCTGTTAATTGAGTAGATCTCTTTTTCGCTGTAGTGAGGTCGGTTTCTTCAAATTTTTTGCATGAGTTATTCCATTTCGAAGAAAAATATTTCTGTCTATCATCTCTTTTTTATACCAAAATTAGAATTCACCCTTGTTTTGCATCACACTGCATAGACATAGAAGCGCAAGCTGCGAAAACGATTTGTCTGCAAGTTCCATAAATCGATCAGATCAAATTAATCAATCGATTAAATAAGCAAAAAGTTTTAATAGTGTAACAATATGTTGCACATTAAAGCCGAATCAATCGACATAATACAAACATGCAGATCCTGAAACGCAAAAGGCCCTGAATTAAGCCGGTACGATCTTATCTTACAGCCCCGGGCGATAATCATTATATTTAATCCTGCATCGCCGAGATCCTGCTGCCTGATGCATTTGAAGACGGCATCAGCAGAGCAATCCTTGCCGATTCCGGGTTTTTCGACTTGGCGAAAGGCCCCAAGGCCAGCCATATGAATCCATGTCGATGCCTTGGTCACATCGTGGGCCCGCTATGGCATCTCATGGCAAACACATCTGACATATTTACCGGAAAGAATTTAGATACCAACTTTTACCGTATTTTTTTCAGCAGTATTCTCCACAAATCGCACTCTTCTACGCCGAAATAAAGAATCCCCGGAAAGCCCTGTGGCCGGCCGGCTGAGTTAACTTGAATGGTTTTCTTTCGCTAGAGTCCGGATAATGGGGATGCAATCAAGATGTCTTTTCAAAGACTGTTGTAGTTTTTGATACACAATTTCTAACCTTTAAATACTGTTTTGATTATGGAGCATATTGTCCTATTGCATCGACAATATTTTTCAAACTCTCTAATGCATACTGTTTTCTTGATATTAAACCGAACGGTAAACATCCTGAAATTGCTACCAATGGGACGATCCGCGCAAAACCGGTTCCAGTTTGGTCTGGAAAATGCTCTAGACAATTACAAGA
>JAHJRI010000312.1 GCA_018830885.1 bacterium
CGCGTTTCTAGATGATCTTGGCGAAATGGAGCGACTGAAACCCCGCCTGTCTGAGCGAAGCGAGTTGGGGTTTCAGCGACATGAGCCTTAGATCATCTTGAAATAAGTCTGCCAACTGAAAGGGGTTCGTATCAGTCGCGGGTCAACACCGCGATATCATTCTCATGTTTCGATGTGCCCAACAGGGCATGGTGGTTTGTTTGAGAAATGAACGATCCAATCTATGCTAACGATTCTGCGCTGACATGCGGTCATGTTTCAATTCGCAAATACTGACAATTCCATCTGGTTCGCGCTTATTCCTCTGATTGCCGGATTCTGGATATACGGGCAGTTCCGGAAAAAGCGGTCGCTGGCGCTTTATGCCAACCTGAGAATGCATCCGTCGCTGGGCGATCAATTCAGTCCCCCCAAACAGTGGGTTCGGACAGTCCTGGTTTTTGGCAGCCTGATTCTTTTGATTCTGACACTGATGCGACCCCAGGGAAATCCGGTTGTTCAGACCGTTAAGAAAAGGGGCCGGGATCTGGTTTTTGTCATCGATGTCTCCCGCAGCATGCTGGCGGAAGATCTGGGTCCCAATCGGCTGGGCAAAGCCAAGCAGCTGGTCAGCGATGTGGTGGATATCCTGGAGGGAGATCGCGTCGGTCTCCTGATTTTCGCCGGGGCCAGCGCTATCAAAAGCCCTTTGACACTGGATTACAATTACTTCAAGAACGTTCTTGCCCGAATTTCCCCGGAGGATATCAGCCGTGGCGGTACCCATATCGGTGACGCCATCCGGATGGTCAGCGAGCGGCTTTTTTATGACAGGGACAATAAATATCGGGATGTCATTCTGATCACAGATGGGGAGGATCACGAGTCGTTTCCCATTGAAGCCGCCGAAGAAGCGGCCAGCAGGGGGATCCGGATTCATACCGTCGGGCTGGGGGATCCGGATGGGACCCCTATTCCCATCCGGCAATCCGGGACTTACAGTCTTTTAAAGTACCAGAACGAGACCGTCAAAAGCCGATTGGATGAAACCACGTTGAAAAAAATTGCCGAAATAACCAAGGGGGTTTTCATCCCGGTTCGAACCCGTCGGGTTGATCTGGCCGATCTGTACCACAATCATATCGCGACCGCGGAAAAACGCGAGGCGGAATCCCGACAGTCAAAGGTGTGGAGTGAGCTTTTTCAGTTTTTTTTAGGCTTTGCCATCATTTTACTGATGGTGGAAGCCATATTGGGAGAACGGCGAATCGCTGTCCGTTGACGGTGAATTGTCTTTAATTTATGTAACTATTCAGCTTATATTCAGCCATCAGAGCGGGAACCAGTATGTGATTGAACGGATTGGGAGTGGTTAAGCATTGCCAGAATGGCAATGTCAGCGACCGCCCTCGGAGACAGGCATGGATGCCTGTCGAGAATGAGTTCAACGACATATTGGTTCCCACTTGGATGGCAATAGAAGAATGGTGAATATTTACTAATTTTTTTCAAAAAAGGATTTTCATGAAACATACATTTTGGTTTGTTCTTGTCATTGTCGCCACATTTGTTGCATCAACCTTGACGGCCGCTGAACCAAATCTGCTCAAGAGTGAGCAGGATCGAATCAGTTACAGTATTGGATTGAGCATCGGTTCGAATTTCAAACAGCAATCGATCGACGTCACCATGGAGCCTCTGATGGCCGGTATCAAGGATGCGCTGCTGAACCGCAAGCCCATGATGACAGATGAAGAGGTCCGGACGACCATGGAAGCATTCCGAAAAGAGATGACCGCCAAAATGCAGAAGCAAAAGGAGTCCGAAGCGAGTCAAAACCTGGCACAAGGTGATCAATTCCTCCGGCAGAATGCTAAAAAGAAGGGGGTTATCACGACCGCCAGCGGTCTGCAATATGAGATCATCAAGCAGGGAACCGGGCCGAAACCCAAACTGACCGATACGGTAGTTACGCACTACACCGGTACCCTGCTGGATGGGAAGGTCTTTGACAGCTCCTACAAGCGGAACGCACCCGCCACTTTCCCCGTCAACGGGGTGATCAAGGGCTGGACGGAGGCGCTGCAATTGATGGAAACCGGTTCCAAATGGAAGCTGTATATCCCGTCCAATCTGGCTTATGGCACCCGGGGCGCCGGCAGTGTCATCAGCCCCAACGCCACACTGGTTTTTGAAATCGAATTGCTCGAAATCAAACAAACACCATGACCCTGCCCGTCATTGGGATTATGGGGCTGGGCTTCCTGGGGCAAACCCTTGCCGGACAGGGACCATGGGCACCATCGTCCTGGGGAACCCGGCTCGAACGACCGGTTGCGCTTCCCAGGAACACATGCCCGTTGAAGATGTTCAGTTTTGACTGGCAAGAACCATCCCAATGGAAAAAACTGCCCGCTCACCCCAGCAGTCTTATCCTGACCATTCCGCCCATCTGCGCGGATGTTGATCAGGAAATCGAGCGGTTGCAGCGCTGGGGCAGCTGGATGAATCGCTATCGCCCTGGATGCGAAACCCTGGTCTATATTTCGACAACGGGGGTCTATCCAAACCGTGACGGCGAGTGGCATGAGACATCCGTGTTTGAGCCCGACAGCCTGCAGGGAAAGCTGCGTCTGGCAACGGAAACCACATTGGCCCGGTTTTTCAGCATCAAGGTCATTCGACCCGGGGCCATATACGGAAACAACCGGCATATTGGCCATCGGATTCTGGCCGGCAAACCCATTCCCGAGGGAAAGCACCCTGTCCACCGGATTCATGTGACTGATCTGGCACAGATTGTTCAACAGGCAGTGACACAGGTATCGTTCCCCTCCCCGATCAATGCTGTGGATCTGGATCCGGCACCCACAGCGGAAGCCGCTGAATGGCTTCTGAATCAAAATTTCAAAATGATGCCTGCCGGGACCCGCATGACGGTCAAACCCGGTTACACCACCCGCACAAACCGCCGTCCCTCAATCCACCGCTTCGTCAGCAACCGCCGACTCATTGAGGATTGCCACTACGCTTTCCGTTATCCCACCTACAAGGAAGGTTTTGCCGATGCTTTCCACGAGCCTGGGGAAGCTTAAGCGCTCCCATTCCGTTCAATCACATACAGGTCCCGAGTCCCTTTGCAGGACACAATAACATACAGGTCTCGACTCCCTTGACTCAGAAAAAGTCAGCTATGTCCGGTTAGGATTTTGCACTTTTAGGACCAGTCAATCACGGTTTTCAGTGGAGTCAAGGGGATAGCGATTTAAAACCC
>JAHJRI010000313.1 GCA_018830885.1 bacterium
TGGACTCGTGCGTTTCTTGAAACACAATACCTTCGGTGCTGAGCGGAAAAGTGGTGAATAGTTGCTGAATAATTACCCTCCCTTTAATCGTAAAAATAGTCCGGTTGCATCTCCAGTGTCGTACGATCGCTGTCCAGCAGTCTCGTTACCAGACCCCGGGTTTTGGGCAGTTCATAGTGGAAGAAATAGCGGGCAGTGAAGAGCTTTCCCTGGTAGAAATGACCATCCGCTTTTGACGGACTGCCGGCCAGCGCTTTTGAAGCAGCGGTAGCCTGCAGCAGCCATTGCCAGGCGACAGCGACCAGGGAGAAATAATTCAGATAGAGTGTGGCGTCGGACAGATACACCTCGGAGGACGCCTCCTGCCCCTGCCGGATCAATTGTGCCGTGACCGTTTCAAGCTCGTCCATGGATTGCTGCAGCCGTTCAACATATGGACCGAGGTTTTCAAATGGGGCGGCCGCCTGAATATCCGCCCGCACCTCTTCCACGAAAAGAGAAAAGGCCTTGCCCTCCTTCATCCGAACCTTGCGCCCCAGCAGATCCATGCCCTGAATCCCGGTCGTCCCCTCATGGATCGTATGAATGCGCGTATCCCGGAAGTGCTGTTCCACCGGAAAATCGTCACAATACCCATACCCGCCAAAAATCTGAATGGCCTCGCTGGTAGACAGGATGCTCATTTCCGAAGGATAGCTCTTGGCCACCGGGGTCAGGAGATCCAGCAGCAGGGCCGCCTTCTCCTTTTCCGCCCCCGAGGAAACGATTTCAAGGTCTGCATAGCGACAACACTGCATCAGCAGTGAATGCGCACCTTCCGCAAAAGAGCGCTGAAACAGCAACATCCGTTTGACATCGGCATGCTCGATAATCGGGATCTGTGGTGTTGTCGGATCCTTGGTCTTGGAATTTCTGCCCTGGGGACGCTGCCGGGCATATTCCAGCGCCGCATAGTAGGCCGCTGTTGAAATCGCCGCCGCTGCGGCCCCTACGCTCAACCGGGAGCCATTCATCATCTGGAACATGTAGGACAAACCTTTGTTGGGCTCACCGACCAGGAACCCCCGGCAGTCGTTTTTTTCCCCGATACTCAGCTCGGTGATGGGAGAGCCCTTGTACCCCATCTTGTGATAGATCTGGGATATGGTGATATCATTGGAGACGAGTTTTCCATTCGCCTCCGGTCTCAGGTTGGGCACGACAAACAGGGATATACCCCTGACCCCGGCGGGAGCGCCCTCTATCTTGGCCAGCATGAGCTGCACCACATTGTCCACGCCGTCATGGTCACCCGCCGAGATAAAGATCTTCTGCCCCTGGATCAGGTAATATCCTCCATCGGCAGGGGTGGCCGTGGTGGTGATATCCGCCAGGGAGCTGCCGGCCTGCGGCTCTGTCAGTGCCATGGTCCCCTGCCACTCACCGTTCAGCATGCGGGGCACATAGGTGTCGATCAGCTCCTGGCTGCCAAACGAGGTGATCAGCCGCGCCGCCTTTGAGGTCAGGCCGGGATAGACACTGGCTGAATAGTTGGCGGCGGAGAAAATAAAATGGCAGCAATCCGCGATCAGATAGGGGAGTTGTTCGCCATCGAACTCCTCCGCGAATTTGGCAGCGATCCAGCCCCCCTCGCCAAACTTTTTCATCACGGTTCTGACAGACGGATGCACCTTTACTTTTCCATTTTCCAGGACTGGCTGTTTCCGGTCCATCTCCTCGAAAATCGGCTGCAAAAGGTCTTTCCCCATTTTCAAGGCTGCATCCAGAATCATGTCAAACATTTTTTTGTTGTGCTGCCGGTAATAGGGGTGTTTGGTCAGGGAAACGATATCAAACACTTCATACAGTAAAAATTCACAATTTCGTTTACTGACAAATTTTCCAGCCATAGCTTTTCTCTTGATGTTTTGATAGTCGCATCTCCAGTCTGGGACTGCAGATGCGAAGCGGTTTAAATGAGTCCTTTCTCTCTGAAATCGGCGATCTGCTGCGGGCTGTATCCCAGAAGGCCCCCATAGATCTCCCCATTGTGTTCACCCGGTCTGGGTGCTCTTGATTCAATCGTTGGCGGTGTTCGGGACATCTTAAACGGGGTATTGCTGATCGGCACTTTCTCCAGACCCGGCTCCTCCATATCAATATATTCCACCATCCCGGTCGCCACCACGTGGGGGTCATGGGCCACCTCGTCCAGTCCCAGACAGGGACCACA
>JAHJRI010000314.1 GCA_018830885.1 bacterium
CAACTACCTGCTGAAGAAATGGAAAAAGAAACAGAGTATTGATAATCGTGGGAAACTTGTCAAAAAACTGGATGAGTTTAATGCCGATCCGAATTATCGAGCATCAAACAGGGAAGATTTTTACACGTACGTTAATTTTGTTGATTCTCTTGAGTAAACAGGATTTGACATTGTGAATCGTGACGCCGGTCAAAACGGTAGTCGTTACCTTAAACTCGATTGCGGAGATAAAATTTTGATAAAGAACTTTCCTCAGCTGGCAATCACTGCTGGTGTCGTTTTGTTGATTTTGTCCCTTGTCTGGTGGCAACAAACGTTTGGTTTCAAGTTAGACTATATCAGGTGTTTTGCCTTTTCGGATGGGAGTTGTCGCGTTGGCGCCATTGGCAAAATATTTGGCGGAGCCGGATACAATCCCATTGTTTTCTGGATTGGCCTGATTTGCCTGGGTGCGGGTCTCGTTTTGAAAAGGTCAAGGTTGATGTGACAAATAGTCAGGGGAGGTCATCCATCTGGCATCTGAACTGATGGCCGATGAAAAGGGTAAGATCGCCACAGTAGCACCCAAGATCAATGATCTTGCTTACAAGGAGTTGTGGTTCAAAGCTTAAATAAAGCAGGGATGCTGAGTGTATCCGCATGAACGGTATGCGGCTTTCTGTTCGACTGAACAAAAATGGTCTGGCAATCCTAATGATTAAAAAAGGGCACCATGGAAAAACCAAAAAAAGCGGCGAAAACAACTCAGTCAGCAACCGCAGGGGCTGCAACATTAAAACGGATATTATTCGCTGATGATAACAAGTCTATTCGGGATATCGTTTCAGAATGCCTTGAGTTTATAGGATATGAGGTGTCACTTGCGATCAACGGGATTGAAGCTTTGGCTATCTTTCTGGAGACCTCTTTCGATCTGGTTTTAACCGACCTTGAGATGCCCGTCATGGACGGTTTGAGTCTGGCCGGTCGTATCAAGGAAAAATCACCCGGCACACCGGTCATATTGCTGACCGGGGCTGACAGTGAAACTGTTCTAAAAATGGACAGCGGCGCTGTTGATTCGGTCATATTAAAACCGTTTTCGCTGGAAGACCTTCAAGGGGCCGTTCAAAGAACATTGGTGTCCGGAAGATTTAACAGAACGACTCATAGGGTCAAACCATCATGAGTTCCCGATATAATTGGCGGGCTGGCTTTTTAATCAATATTTTAGTGAGAAGATCATGAGAATATATCATATTATTTTATTCGTGCTTGTCCTTATTACTGTCGGTTGCAGCCATAAAGTGGTCCGGGTGGGCGATGAATTCCTGGGTGGCATGAGCGAGGCAGAGATCAGTAAAATGGAAGCCCTGGAAAAAGAGATCGTCGCAACCAGTGAAGAACAGCAATCAATACGGAATTCACTCCAAATGACCTATCTGGAGATGCAGATTCTGAATTCGGAAATGGAACAGCTTAAGCGGCAGGAATCTATCCTCACCGATAAAGCAGCACTTTACACCCTCAAAAATGATCCTACCAGACTCCAGGAGGCTCAACAGGCACTTGAAATTGTTAAAAAGGGGACCACCGCAAAAAAATTATCGTTTCTGGTTCTGCAGGCACGACTAGCCGATGAGAAAGCCCACCTGGAAACAAAAGGCGCAGAACTTTGGCAGAAAATTGCGCTCCGTGAGTTGATGCGAGCTCAAGCCAGCAGAGTTCAGCAGGATAAGATTTTTGGAGATGACCCGGAAAAGAAGGGAGAGAAAATTGAGGTCTCACTTTATGAAAAACAGTTACAGCAGAAGCAGGTAACGCTGCAGGAGAAGGAGAAATTACGCTTAAGTACGCAAAACAAATTTCAGGAAATGCAATCAGATCTGTATCAGAAAATGCTGCTGGCTACCCCCTCCAAAATGGTGGAAATATCGCCAGAGCCCCAGGCAGAGATCACCACCAAGCCTGCCTCCTATGAAGAGATACGTCTCCTGATCGAGATCACGAAACAAGAACAAGGCATCCTTAAAAAAACGGGTGCAACACAAAAAAGTTGTAGCGGTTAAGCCGCTACACTCAAGTCATCCAGGGTATCATTGGCGAGCATCTCCTTAACAACACCGAGCGCCTTATTGCACGCAGGTTTCAGTTTCCCTGTCAGAACCAATGATCGC
>JAHJRI010000027.1 GCA_018830885.1 bacterium
ATGATCCATATGTCTGGAAGTTCTTCCGACGAATTTGAGGAGGTTGGTGCGTTTTTAGCAGAACACTATTCCGTTTATGCGCTTGATTTGCTTGCATTTGGCAGCTCGGACAAACCTCCGCGAAAGTATACAATGGCTGAAAGCCGGTGGGTTCGCTTAAAGCACTGAAAGTGCATTTTACCGGCTATCGCCGGTTGTGGATTCCACATAAAAATGGTCGTTAGGGTTACGTTCAAAGTGATGTTCAAAATATTCACGGATCATCTCTTCTGTCAACTCACCAGTAGCGATTACGCAGAAATAGCCCTTGGCCTAGAAATGGCAACCCCGGTATCGCTTTTTTAGATGATGAAATTCCTCAAATATTTTTGTTGAGCTTCTCTCTTTTATCCTTCGGATGATTTCGGAAGAAGATATGTGGGGCGGAGCTGAAAACAAGATGTAAACGTGATCCTGACTTATTACACTATGTAATATTTGGATTTAAAAATATTCGCAAGTTTGTTGCACGAATACGCGAATTCGTGCAACAATTCCCTTGGTGAGTACTTCATCTCGATATTTTGTGACCCATATAAAATGGTACGCAATTGAATATTTGGCATGGGAGCCGTGTCTATATTCTAAGTCAGCAAGTGTAAACAAACTGCTAGCTAAAGGCTACCCGCCTGAAGGTGGGCGTTAAAACCTTAAATTCGGACGAATTAACCGAAGCAATCAGACAGGAAACATCAGCTGTTAAAGCCCTGGGGGAAAAGCGTTGTAAAGATTAAAGCAAACAACTGCGTGATCGGCGGCGTTTATTAGGGAATAGCAGGAGGTCTGTTGGCAGTACTAACATCTTACATAGTCGGCTCTGAAAAAGTTCATAAACTCAGTAGTGTGGGGTGAGGTTTTTGCAATTAAAAAACAGAGAAGAAATAACCCAACAACGATATTTAACTTAATTCTGGTATAGGGCTATCCCTTAATCGTTTTTTCCGATGCGACACATAAGCTCTATGGTTGCGCAGTTGTATCCATTTGATCAGGGATAAAGCCATAACGATGGTATAGTCTTTCAAGGGCAAAATAACCTGAAGCAAGATTCTAACCTTGGAAACAGTAACCGCAGGTGCTTTTTTTTCCAATTTGATCTTCAGGTGCCAGAGAAAGAAATGGGAAAGCATGCTGATCAGCATATGGTGGTTCCAGCCAAGATACTTTCGGACCTCATAGTGATCCATGCCCAGTTCACTCTTTCCTTCTTCAAAGCATTGTTCAATCGGCCAGCGGACACCACTGAGCCAGACAAACAAGGCAAGCCTGGAACTGAGTGGGGCGTTGCTGATATAGAAGGAATAGACCGGATCTGAACCCATGGATCGTTTCATAACCAGCCAGACTTCCCGGGTGGGGAGTCCCTCTTTGGCTAACGTGACACGCCGTTTGGTGAATTCATATTCGATCGGTCCCTTGGTTCCTTCAGATACTTTACGACGGTACCAGAAAAAGCTATTGATGCTCTTTGCCAGGTCCAAGAGAGAAATCGGCTTCTTTTCACCGGGTTTTACAGCTGTCTTTCGTCGGGTTTCCCCCCGGTAGCGGTATTCCTTCTCCATCGTCGCCGGTCTTTGGAGCCAGCACAGGGTTTCACTGGAGACACCCAGAAAGTAGCTCTTACCGACATAAGCGGCTGCCTGTTCAATGAAGTCCGGACTGTTCCCGTAGATACTGTCGGCCACAATATACTTGACCGGAATGAGGTCCTGTTCGATGATGTTTTTGACCATTTGAGCAGCCAATTGGGGTTTAGTCCTGAATTCGAGATCGTCCGGAAACTGGCACTTTCTGCGTCGCTCTTCATATTCAGCGGTAAACCAGGGCTCGGGAACGAACAGGTGTTTGTCCAGCATCACATACCCATGGGGGGATGCATAGGCAGCAAAAACGCCAACCTGGCAGTTATCAACCTTGCCGATGTTACCGCAATACTGACGATAGACACCGGCCGAGTCATCACCTTTTTTTCTGAAACCGGATTCATCGATGATCAGGACGCCTTTCTCATCACCCAGATCGTCATTGACCAGACAACGATATTTGGTCATCATTTTTTCGTCATCCCAGGCGGCTTCACTGATGAAGCGTTGGATGGCTCGTACCTTTGCCCCTTCAACGTTCAGGGCGATCGGTTCGATGGACTTTCGCTCGAGTTGGCTGAACTGGCCAACAGCGTAATAAAAGAAATTATCCCGGGCTTCCTCCCTTGCGAAGCAATCTCTGAATTCGGCATGAAAGCCCTTCAGGATGTCAAGGAAGTCCTCAACATCGCTTCGTTGCAGGTTGAACTTTGGGATGGCATAGATATCACCGCTGGTTCTGATTTCTGGCAGCATGGTTCGTCCTCCTTCCGCTGTTTTGGGATTTTGGGGTGGATGACGAAATCATCGGCTACCAAGTGACGTTTTATAAAGTTATATTTTTATATGTTGCGTTGCAGAGATAATTAAGTACCTAACTTTTTAAAGCAAAAATTTTTCCAATCATTTTATGGAGATATCGAAATGAAGAGTTGTTTTAAACAATTGAGGTCAAAAGCATTTGATCGTTTGTTAAAACCTTTAAAAGTCATTCTTAAACAAATTATGCTCCATCTTTCCGGTGGAGACAGACCGTTGCAGATGACCGTTGCAGATCAACTGAAAATCCTTACACATTACCATCTTGAAGAACACTGGCTGTCACTTGTTACAGGTGCTTGAGGAAGATGAGTTCGCCCAGACTGAAGTTGTTCCTGCAGACGGCATATAAAAGAGGTTCAACCGGCTAATACATACTTTGACCGGTGAATTGCTTTGATTTTGAGTTTGAAATATTCCTTGTCACGAAATCCATACGCTTGCTTACTGAGAGTTTTGATTTTATTGTTGGTTCCTTCAAGGATCCCCGTTGAA
>JAHJRI010000315.1 GCA_018830885.1 bacterium
CAATGCCATTTAGTTAAGCTTTAAATCCCGTGTCTGCAATGGACCTGTTTCAATTGCGGATCCGTTTCAAGATGATCTAAAACTTGCTTCACTGAGAGCCCAAAACTCGCTTTGCTCAAACAATTGGGCCCTCGGCCGCTTCGCTTCGTTCAGATCATCTAAGAAACTTCTCCAAGCAATTCAAACAGGTCCATCACAGACACTGATCAAGCGGCTTCACTAAATGACATTGTATATACAGTGACAATCTAAAAATATCGGAATGCTCTGTCAATATTTTTTTACGCGTATAAAATAAATATTGACAGAGTTTCAGCACCCTGCAACGATCAGCGGTGTCGAACCCACTGCATGTGTATTATCAATCATCTGCCGGGAGAAGGGCAGCATGGAGGAAACCGATGGGACTCAAACAGATTATCCTGCCGCAGATCACAGCGTTAATCACCAGTGAGAAACGACTTCAAAAAAAACGGCTGCTAACGGAAAAAAAGCGTCAGCGAAAACAGATGCCCCATCAGGTGACATTCTATCACCGGGTCAACGATCCCTATTCCCATTTGCTGCTGAAGGTGCTGCCGGATTTTCGGGATCGATTCGGACTCGCAGTGGAACCGGTCATGCTGCTGCTCGATATGAAAGAGGCGTACTATCCGGCACCGGATATGCTTGAACGGCTGGCACTCAAAGATGCATGCGATCTGGCTGACCGTTATGATATCCCCTTCCCCCGGGTGGATAAACCCCCTGCTCATCAGAAATCCCTGCTGGCATCCCGTCTGCTGCTCTCAATGGCTGAAAGCACCGATCCCCTTGAAACCATGATCCGGGTGGGAGACGCCTTCTGGCTGGAAGACGACGACGCCCTGCAGCAACTGGCGGCATCACAGCCATTGCTTCCCGAAGACCGGGTCCTCGATCAATTGCGGCTCAACCAGCAGAGACTGGAAAAGGAAGGACACTATCTCAGCGGTATGCTCCATTACGGTGGGGAATGGTACTGGGGACTGGACCGTCTCGGGCACCTCGAGCGACGGTTGCTGGACCTGGGGCTGTCGGCGGAAGATCAAACCCTGCGATATAGCCACCCGGTCAATGCTTTTCCGACTTTACCGGTGGAACAGAAAGCACCCCCCGGGACAGTGCTGGACTTCTTTTTCTCCTTTCGCAGCCCCTATTCCTACCTGGCTATTGAGCGAGCCTGCAAACTGGCGGATTGCTATGGTGTGGATCTGACCATCAAGCCGGTGCTGCCGATGGTCATGCGGGGCATGAAGGTACCCGCCGCCAAACGGATGTACATTGTCCATGACACCAAACGGGAAGCGGTGCAGGCCGGGATTCCGTTCGGGCGGATCTTCGACCCGGTGGGCCCCGGAACGGAACGGGCCTTTTCCCTGTTCCGGCATGCCCGGGAGAAGGGAAAGGAACGGGCATATATCCTTTCGGTTGCCAGGGGGGCCTGGTCAGAGGGGATCGACCTGTCCACCGACACGGGTCTGCGACGATGCGTGGAACGGATCGGGCTGGACTGGCAGACCTGTCGCCCGCAGCTGAGGGATGAGAGCTGGCGGGAAATGGCGGAATCCAACCGCCGGGAGATGTTCGCCCTCGGCAGCTGGGGGGTGCCGACCTTCCGGCTGGGTGAGACGGTGGTCTGGGGACAGGACCGTTTCTGGGTGCTGGAGGATAGACTGCGGAGGATCACCCATGACTGACAAGCAGCGACAGCTCTTTGAGAGACAGCTGAGCCGGCGGGAACTCCTGAAAACCATGGGGGTCATGTCGGCCGCGGGTCTGGTCGGCAGTCTGCCAGGCAATTTCCCCGATATCGCTTTTGCCAATAGCCCCGGAAAAAAGCCGAATATTCTCTTTATCCTGTCCGACGACCATCGCTGGGATTTCATGAGCGGGGTCGGCCACCCCTTTGTACAGACACCCCACCTGGACAGGCTGGCCAGTGAAGGGGTGCTGTTTCAAAACAGTTTTGTCACCACCTCCATCTGCAGCCCGAGCCGGGCCAGTTTCCTGACCGGTCAGTACGCCCACCACCATGGTGTCATCAGCAACGTGAGTGCCTGGAGCAATGACAATGTCACCTTCCTGGAGCTGCTCAAGCAGGTCGGGTATGATACCGCTTTCATCGGAAAATGGCACATGCCAGGCCATTTTCCGCAGTTGAGGGGTCTGGACCATTTTGTCACCTTCACCATTCAGCACGGACAGGGTCGATACTGGAACTGCCCGCTGATCGAAAACGGGGTGGAAGTGCCCTCCCGCAAGCACTATATCACCGATGAGCTGACCCGCCGTGCCCTGGACTATATCCAGCAGGAGCGGCAAAACCCGTTCTGTCTCTACCTTTCCCTGAAAGCGGCCCATCACGACTGGAGCCCCCCGGACGAAACAAAGAATCTGTACAGCGACGTCCGGATTCCCTTGCCGGAAGAGGCCGATAATATGCTGGGATTCACCAACGGCAACCTGTTTGTGGGCACCCAGAAACCGCTGTCCAATATCTACCGCAACTACAGCCGGGTGGTTACGTCCGTCGACAACCACGTGGGGCAGGTGCTCCAGCGTCTGGACGAACTGGGACTGCGGGAGAATACGATCGTTGTCTATGCCGGGGACAACGGCTATCTCTTTGGCGAGCACCGCATGGTGGATAAGCGGGAGGCATACGAGGAGTCCATCCGGATTCCGTTTATCGTCCGCTACCCGGGATACACCCCGGATCCGGGCCGCCGGGCGGGGCAGATGGTGCTGAATATCGACCTGGCGCCCAGCCTGCTGGAAGCCGCCGGACTGCCCATACCGGAAACCATGGACGGAGAGAGCTTCCTGCCCATCCTGGCGTCGAATTCGGCCCCGGGTCGCAAGGCCTGGCTCTACGAGCTCTTCAAGGACTATCCCTACCGCACGCCGCCCATGAATGCCGTACGAACGGACAGGCACATCTACATCGAGTACGAGGGTTCCCGACCATTTGAACTCTTTGACGTGGTGCAGGATCCAAAAGAGAGGCACAACCTGATGGGAACCCCGGCCGGCGACCGGCTTCTTCCGGGTTTAAAGGAGCAGCTTCGGATCCTCAGGGAACAGAGGAGGTCTTCATGAGAACAGACGGCAGCATCATAAAGGCAGCGTCATTCCGGAAAAGGGTTGTCATGCCAGTGATAGCCATACTCTGTGTCTGGGGAATCAGTACCTTGATCTATAACCACGCCTGGCGGTTCCTGGACCCGTCGCTGCATCGCCCCCTGGCCATCGTCAGCGCTATATTGATGGCCGCTGCGATCTCAGGCGGGACCTTTATTATCTACCCGGTTGCCTTTTTCAGGGGAGCTTCCCCCCGGGAGCGGGGGCTGGCCTGCCTGGTCACGCCGATCGTCTGGAATGTAAAGGAAATGCTGGTGTTTCCCGACTTTTACAGCCTCGGGGAAAGGCTCTATTATGGATTCACACCCCTGTTTCTGGGTGTCCTGGCCTCCACGCTGTTTCAGATGGGGCTCTCGGAGTCCGCTTGTCGCCTCTATCTCAGGCGGAAAAAGGGGACCGCAGTCGGACCGGTGTTTGGCATTGCCCCTGTATCCCTGATGCTGGGCGGCATGCTGTCCCTTTATGGCTTCAGTATCTGGGATGAAGGTGTCGGGTTCTGGTACATCTACCAGGGGCTGTATCAGGCCCTGTTTCTATCATGACCCGGAAAGGTCGGCAACCCTCGACACCGCAGGTCAGCAACGAACAGAAAAAGAGACGAACCATGCCAGAACAGCAGCAGCCAGATCCACACGTACCCTACCGCGTTTACAAAATGGATATATCCTATTTCAGCGGCAAGTTCGAAGCCTACCTGCGGTATAAGGGAATTCCCTATACCCCGGTTGAAACCGACGCCAAGGTGTTCAAACGGGTATACGCCCATACCGGTATCCAGAAGGTACCGGCCGTTGAAACCGCTGACGGAAAATGGCTGTTCGACACAACACCCATGATCCGCTGGTTTGAAACGCAGTACCCGGAACCCCCGGTTTTGCCGTCGGATCCGGCTCTGGCATTTATCGCGCTGTTGATCGAAGATTATGGGGATGAGTGGTTATGGCGTCCGGCCATGTGGTGGCGCTGGGTTCCACGGGTTTCAAGATGGGCGCTGGGCTGGCGTATCGCAGGAGCAATTGTTCCCGCACCGTTCACACGGCTGTATGGCTGGCTGTTCGGCCAGCGGCAGCTGCGTGAATGGGTGTGGGGGGATGGCGTCACCCACAAAAACAGCGACACCGTTCGGGACATGCTGTTTCGGGAACTGGCATTTCTCGAGGCCGTGCTCTCGGATCAGCCTTTTCTGCTGGGCAGTCATCCCAGTGTGGCGGATTTCGGATATTTTGCCTCCATGTTCCGTCATTTTGGTAACGATCCCGATCCGGCGGAAGTGATGCGACGACAGGCGCCCCGCACCTATGAATGGCTGGCCCGGCTCTGGAATCTCAGCATCGACAGGCTGCCCCCGGATCCGGAATGGGTCTGGCCCGGGGCCGACTACTGGCGACCGTTGTTAAACCGCATCGTGAAGGACTACCTGCCTTACCTGCACCAGAATGCGCGGGCACACCACGAGGGCAGGAAGCGATTTGACTACCAGGGAGAGACATCTCGGTTTCCAAAAACGAAAACCACCACCTACCGTGTCTGGTGCCGGGAAGTGTTACAGCAGCGGTATTCTGAAATGCCGGTCGACGCTCGAAAGAAAGTCGATGATCTGTTTGCTGGATCCGGTGGACTGGCCATTCTCTTTGCCGACGGGGTCATTGCATCAGGTCTGGCCGGCCGCTTCCAGTTACCGCTGGATCCAAATACAGCCGATCCGGTAAAAAAGTCACTGAAAATTGCTCTGTTCGGGCAACCCAGGAACTGAAAACCCAATCGGGGAACATCCATTAGTATTTCAATGTCGCTAACTTAAGACTGTTCCGCACCATAGGGATGTCATTTCAAGAAACGCATCAATCCATCCTGGAGCTCCGGGAAGCCATCCATGGCTTCCAAGGTTCTTGAAATGACACCCCTATGGTGCTCTGACAATTGAGAAAAACCCCTTAAGTTAACGACATCCATTAATATTTAACTATTCACCTGATATACGCCCCAAAGGTATTGTGTTTTAAGAAACGCATGAGTCCTGCGGGAGCTCCTGGAACCCATCCATGGCTTCCAGGGTTCTTGAACCACAATACCTTCCGGGCTGAGCGGAAATCAGCCTGGATCGATACCAATTTCTTTGATAAAGGGAGATACAGCATGAAGAAAGTTGGGATAGGCCTGGCACTGGCAGCCGTTCTGGGGTTCGTCCTCTATCTGAACCAGTTGCCGATTCTGATGCGGCTGTTCCCCTTGATCAATGCCATCCGCAAACCAGTTGCCGCCAATCGATCGGTGATCTGGAGCCGGGGGCCCGACAAGGCCGAACGACCGCCGGCGGAGCGGCCGCCCAATATTGTTTTTATCGTGACAGACGACATGGGCTTCAATGATGTCTCCTTCACCAATGGTGGTGCGGCAGACGGCTCCCTGCAGACACCCAGCATCGACGCTCTCGCTGCAGAAGGGGTTGTTTTCACCAACGGATACGCGGGAAACGCCATCTGCGCGCCATCGCGGGCCTGCATGATGACCGGGCGTTACTCCACCCGCTTTGGATTCGAATACACCCCCATCTTCAAGGTGGGTCCCTGGATCATGGACCTGATGAATCGTCAGAACGACGATCCCTATAAAATCATCATCCATCACGATCTGGTCGACAAAATGAAGCCCATCGGCGAGCTCGGCATGCCGGCATCGGAAATCACCATTGCGGAGATGATGAAACAGGCCGGGTACCATACCACCCATGTCGGCAAATGGCACCTGGGTGAGGAAAACCCGATGCGTCCGGAAGATCAGGGGTTTGATGAGAGCCTGACCATGGCCGGAACCCTTTACCTGCCCGCAGACTCTCCCCAGGTGGTCAACTCCCGGCAGGATTTCGATCCCATTGACAAAATGGTCTGGGCCGCCGGTCAGTATGCCGTCCGTTTCAACGGCAGCAAACCCTTCGAACCAAACGGATACCTGACCGACTACTATACCGACGAAGCGATCAAGGTGATTGAAGCCAATAAAAACAGACCCTTTTTCCTCTACCTGGCCCATTGGGGAATCCACAATCCGTTGCAGGCCAAGAAGGCGGACTACGACGCCCTGTCCCATATCCAGGATCACCGCCTGCGGGTCTATGCTGCCATGATCCGGGCCGTGGACAGGAGCATCGGCAGGGTCATGACCTCGTTACAGGAAAACGGATTGGACCAAAACACCCTGGTCTTTTTTACCAGCGACAACGGTGGCGCCGGTTATCTGGGGCTGCCCGATATCAACAAACCCTATCGGGGCTGGAAGATCACCCTCTTTGAAGGGGGGACCCACGTTCCTTTTTTCGCGAAATGGCCGCAGCGGATCCCCAAGGGCATCCGCTATGAAAAACCGGTCAGCCACATGGATATTTTTTCCACCGCCGCAGCTGTCGCAGGGGTTCCCGTCCCGGACGACCGTAAAATCGATGGGGTTGACCTGATGCCCTACATCACCGGCGCACGGTCAGACGACCCACACGATGTCCTCTTCTGGCGCCAGGGATATTACCAGGGGGTCCTGGAAAAAGGCTGGAAAATGCTGGTCTCCGACCGGCCGGACAAGGTCTGGCTGTTTGATCTCAACCGGGATCCGACCGAACAGGCCAACGTGGCGGAACGTCATCCGGACAAGGTGGCTGAACTGCAGCGCCTGCTGGATGCCCACAACGCCGAACAGGCGGAACCCCTCTGGCCAAGCGTCATCGAGGGACCCATCATGATCGACAAAACCAGTGCGGAAAAGATGCTCGTCACCGATGAGATCACCTACTGGCCAAACTGAAACCATGATGGGCACCTTGATTCACTGGAACTCAGTCTGCAGCAACGGGTTGGTGTTTCAAGAACCCTGGATGGGCGCGTGGGTTTCCGGCAAGATCAACCCGTTGCTGCGATCAGTTCGATCATGTTAATGAATCAAGGTGCCCTTTGCCGATGAACAGCGCCGGATCGGACGTTTCCATTTCCGGCGATAATCCAGAAACCCTGAAACCGACAACCCAACATGAAAACACTCAGAACACCGGACGCACGGTTCACCAACCTCCCCGGTTATCCGTTTCAACCACACTATATCGAAGCCCCCGATACGGAAGGCGGTCAGCTGCGCATTCACTACCTCGATGAAGGCCCTGCCGCAGCCAATCCATTGCTGCTTCTCCACGGCGAGCCGTCCTGGAGCTATCTCTACCGGAAAATGGTTCCTCCTTTCACAACAGCCGGCCAGCGGGTCATTGTACCCGACCTGGTGGGATTCGGTCGTTCGGATAAACCGACCGAGCAGAGCGACTACACCTATCAACGACATGTCGACTGGATGCAGACCCTGCTCGACAAGATCAAGCTGCAGCACATCACCCTGGTCTGCCAGGACTGGGGCGGACTGATCGGGCTGCGTCTGGTAGCCCACCACCCGGACCGTTTTGACCGGGTGGTGGTTGCCAATACCGGTCTGCCGACCGGCGATGGAGCCATATCCGAAGCATTCCTGCAATGGCGGAAAATGTCCATCGACATGCCGGTTTTCGACCTGAAGGCCATTATGCCCTTCGCCTGCGCCCGACCACTGGCAGACGACGTGCTGGCTGCGTACGATGCCCCCTTCCCCGACGAAACTTACAAGGCAGGGGCCAGGATCTTTCCCAGCCTGGTGCCGATCACACCGGACGATCCTGCCTCCCAGGCCAACCGGGAAGCCTGGCGGGTCCTGGAGCAATTCGGGAAACCTTTCCTGACGGCCTTCTCCGACAGCGACCCGGTCACCAAGGGTGGGGACCGGATTTTCCAGGACCGGGTGCCGGGGGCAAAGAATCAGCCCCATACCACTATCCAGAACGCCGCCCACTTTCTACAGGAGGACGCAGGGGAGGAACTGGCAAAAGTGGTCCTCGATTTCATCACCAGTACGAGCTGATTCCCGGCGGCGGATGGTTCCCGATCTGCCGGCTTGCCTGTTGCTAAGATCCACAGCATGTCATCTGCCGCGGGCGACAGGGCGACCCACCGAGCCCACAGGCCATTCATACAAACCAACATGCCCCGGGTGGGGCACAACGAAGGATGAGAAAAAGGTCGGGGTACTGGGTGGTTATCCCGGCCTGACTCCAGGATTCCGAGCATCACCTGAAAAACGTTTTTTGACTTAAGTCAATCCATTCCCCCGCCAACCGTGCATTATAATGGAGACAGGAAAGCAAAAAAGAATCGAATCCGGCTTCATCCCACATCCAGGGGTTTAGCCAAACGGAGTGCTGCCATGCGTATACACTATCTACAACATGTCCCTTTTGAGGACCCGGGATACATCCTTCAATGGGCCAGAGATAAGGGACATCGTTTGACCGCGACGCGGTTCTTCAAGCAGGATTCATTACCGGATCCCGACGCATTTGACTGGCTGATCGTCATGGGGGGTCCCATGAGTGTCCATGACCAGAAGCGGTACCCCTGGCTGAATGAAGAAAAAACGGTCATTCGGGAATCCATTCACAGGCATAAAACGGTCCTGGGGATCTGCCTCGGCGCCCAATTGATTGCCACTGCGCTGGGTAGTGATGTGTATCCCAACCCCCGGAAAGAGATTGGCTGGTTTCCGATTTACCGGACAACCCCTGATGCTGCAGAAAGCCTGTTTGCAGGGCTGCCGGAAACCCTGAAGGTGTTTCACTGGCATGGGGAGACATTTGATACCCCAGGTGGGGCATT
Organism: bacterium; assembly: GCA_018830885.1. GTDB lineage: Bacteria > SAR324 > SAR324 > XYD2-FULL-50-16 > XYD2-FULL-50-16 > JAHJRI01. The sequence continues at coordinate 8,877 of JAHJRI010000315.1, forward strand.
GAAACTGGTGAGCAGTGACGGTTGTATCAACCAGGCTTTTTTATTCCAGAAATCTGTCCTGGGCCTGCAGTTCCATCTGGAAGTCACCCTTGAAGGAGTAAACCGGCTGATAGAGAACTGTGCGGATGATATCACAACCGGACCCTTTGTACAGACGATCGAAGCCATGCGCAATGAACGGGACTGTTTTGAGCAGAATCACCGGTTCATGACCTCGATTCTGGACCGCCTGGCAGATCTCACGCACATGAATCTGGACGTTTGATTGCAAAATGGAAATCTATCAGCAGGACAGGACCATCTCCCGAATGAATCCGAACATGGCCCTGCTTTGAACGCGAAGACCCCTGCTATTATCCGGCCATCATGGCTGCAATGTCCTCCTGGACGCTTCCGGTGGGTTTGATATCAAATTTGTCCACAAGGACACCCACGACTGCCGGCGACAGAAAGGCCGGCAGGGTTGGTCCCAGCCGAATTCCCTTTACACCCAGGAAGAGCAGTGCCAGCAGGACAGCGACAGCTTTCTGCTCATACCAGGCAATATCATATGAGATTGGCAGGTCATTGATATCCTCAAGTTCAAAGATCTCCTTCAATTTCAGTGCGATCACTGCCGGCGAGTAGGAATCATTGCATTGCCCGGCATCCAGCACTCTCGGGATACCACCGATGTCACCCAGCTTGAGTTTGTTATAGCGGTACTTGGCGCAGCCTGCAGTCAGGATCACGGTATCCGGCGGGAGGTTCTCCGCCACTTCAGTAAAATAGTTCCTGTTCTTCTGACGTCCGTCACAACCACCCATTACCACAAACCGTTTAATCGCACCGGATTTGACTGCCTCAACAACCTTATCCGCCAGTGCAAACACCTGGTTGTGGGCAAATCCGCCGACAATGGTGCCGGTTTCGAGTTCCAGCGGGGGCGGACAGGTTTTTGCCAGTGCAATGATTTCGGAAAAATCCTTCGTACCACCCTTAACCCTGTCAGGAATGTGATTCGCGCCGGTATAGCCGGCCATTCCCGTTGTGAAAAACCGGTTCAGATAGGTGTTGTCCTTTTTCAAAGGCACGGTGCAGTTGGTCGTCATCAGGATCGGACCGTTAAAGGACTCAAATTCCGGGTTCTGATGCCACCAGGAACCACCGTAGTTGCCGACAAAGTGGCTGTATTTCTTGAATGCCGGATAGTAGTTGGCGGGCAGCATTTCACTGTGGGTATAGACATCAACGCCGGTACCTTCCGTCTGTTTCAACAGCTCTTCCATATCTTTCATATCATGACCACTGATCAGGATTCCGGGATTCTTCCCCACACCCAGGTTCACCTCGGTGATTTCCGGATTTCCGTAAGCGGTGGTGTTGGCCTCATCCAGCAGTGCCATCGTCTTGACAGCCATTTCACCGGCCTTCAGCACCAGCCCGACCATCTCGTCCATCGACAGTTCCCGGGTGGTTGACGCCAGGGCCTCCATCACAAAATCGTAGATATCGTCATTTTCAAATCCCAGCACCGCAGCATGATCCGCATAAGCCGCAATCCCCTTCAGCCCGATAATCAGAAGCTGCTGCAGGGAGCGGACATCCTCATTTTCTGTTGTCAGAATACCGACCGACGCAGCCTTTTTCATAAACTCGGCTGTATCATCAGAAAACCAGGTCACGCAATCCGGCATGGGGTCATTGAACGGGGTGCCATTTTTTTCCTGATAGCGTTTCAGGAACCGCTCCCGGATCTGATTTCTGAGAACGAGCCCCTCTCTGATCAGGGCCACGAATCGGTCATCGTCAAAGTTGGCATTGGTAATGGTTGCAAACAGAGACTGGGCAGCAAACAGACCGATCTTTTTTTCAATCGGTTCATAGGGCTTCAGTTTTTCACTGGCTACGGCAATCCCTTTCAGGACATGAACCAGCAGATCCTGCAGGTTGGCAGTCGTCTCCACCTTGCCGCAGACCCCCTTGACCGTGCAACCTGTATTTTTGGCAGTTTCCTGACATTGAAAACAAAACATGGGTTTCCTCCCTGTTGATGTTGTTAAAATGTGACGTTTCAGCTGGTGATAAAGCCAGGCGGGTCACAATTGATAAAATCACAATCAGATTCTGCATCGTGTCATGTTCGATCTGTCATGAAACGCATGCTCGACGCATTCCGCCATCGGTCTGGTGACACGTCTTTTACTATAGCACACACCGGTCCGGAAGTCTCCAGTCAAAAACTGAAAGACAAACACGGAGTCGGTGGTCAGGCGTGTGATGATGATCGGGTTCTGAAAGTCCTGTATGCCAGAACCGATATGATCAGCCAGAGCAGCATCCGGAACGTCAGGGCATAAACCGTTCTCGGCTCGAACAGGCCCCCTTGCAGCACATGAACGCCAAATGCCAGCAGGACCCCTGCAATCCCCAGCGTTATCATGATCGACAGTGTGGCCGACCATTTTTTCCCCGCCCACAATCCAATACCGGCGGCAATATATGCAAAACCGGATATCAGGTTAAACCAGACGACAAAAGCAACATAATTCCCGGCAGATTTCTGGATGGCGCCATCCGTGAACAGCACGGTACTTCCAGAGACAATCGTCATACCACCGAATACAATCGCTATCAGCGAAAAAACCTTCATGACATCCATAAATCCCTCCTCAGACACAATGCCATTAAGTTACGTTTTAAATCCCGTGTCTGCAATGGACCCGTTTCATTAAAATTATAGAGCTTACCGGCCGGTGCAGGATGAATTAAAAGGCGTATTTGATCTTTGAATAGATCATATCCTTGTCATCAAACTGACCGTATGTGCCTTTGTTGCCTGTAAAAATATTGAACCCGGCCACAATCTGAAAACCATCCATCAGATCATAGGTCATTTTGGGACGTATCAGCGAACCATTGTCATTCATGCCAATGTAGGAGAACAGCTCCAGTTTCAGGGTTTCCCGCAGAAAATCGCGGCTCATCAGAAAGGTCACCGTATCCTCCCTTTCCTCATTGATAATCGATTCATCATAGTCCTGTATTTGCTTTTCGATGACCTGCAAACTCATCTTGATATCCAGCAGGGTAAAATCCAGTCCCAGCAGGAAGTGGGCATAGTCCTTTTTCACGACCCGATCATTCAGGGCGGGGTCTTCCGAGTTAAAATATTTACCCCGATAATAGGCACCTTCACCCCTGAAGACCATGCCCCCGAGGGCTGCGCTGAAGCTCCCGCCGGCCAGTTCGAGTCGGTGATGCTCCGGGGTGACAGTCAGCACAGGCAAACCCGTTGACGGACTGATGGATTGCGTGACATGCAGGGTGGGATTATCATCCCACATGGAGCCGGCCATCAACTCAACATCAATCAGCGATGTCATCGCTGAATATTTCAAAAAGAGCTCGCTGTTGCTGAATTTTGAAGGCACCTCTTTTTTCGAGTAATCAAACGTCGCCGTACCTGGGAACGGGGGCCGCACATACCAGATAGAATCTTCAGCCGGTATTCGGGTCGGCGTGAAATCGGGAACCCAGACAAATTCAAGGCTGTTATTCCCAATATAATAATCCACCTTTAGCGCCTGAACCCCAATACGGATCTCCTCAAAATCCGGCAGCAGGTACTCGCTTAAATCCTTCGGGGAGATGACATCGGTTATGAATACCCCATCGGCCTTGCCCCAGACGATCTGCTGTTTACCAATACGGATATCCACCGTTTCCAGTCTTATATCCATGTAGGACTGCCTTAAATCGATCTCCTTTTCCCTGTTGTGATAAAAATAGATATAGGGGTTTGCCTTGAACGCCACTTTGCCCCTGGTGTGTTCGATCCGCAGATCGAATGTATCCTGCAAAATGGCATACTCCTGATCTCCTTCCAGAAGAATACCGGTATAGTTTCTGACGTAACCCGTCATTGTTGTCGACTGCGCCACCGCCGGCGTATCCCACACCAGAACAAACAGCAGCGGTGCAATGATCAACGCGCACAATTTGTTCATCGGCCCCCCCGTTGCATCATTCTTTCCGTAAATTGACTCTCTGTAATCCCGTTGTTGAGTTTAACATTCGTCAGCGCCATATCGGTGGTATGGTTTTTCTGGATATTGTGCATCTGACTGTGCAGGACAATCCAGAAGCCACTGATATTTTCATACTGCTTAACGGCGAGGGTTTTCAGGTGCTCCCTGTCTTCATCATAGAACTCCTTTTTGACAGCGATCCATTTATCCTTGATCACCCAGGTGACGGTCCTGGAATACATGTAATCCTTTTGCACCGGGATGCTTTCGACCACATAACAGGGGCTCCCGTCCAGTGTTTCCTCCCGCAGCAGTTTGTGGACATCATCGGCGGGATGACGGTCTCCCAGGTCATCATAGGTAAAATCAGAACCCATAAAATAGTCGCTCTTGCTGTCACTGGATATTCGTTTGACCTTTTTCAAGGCCGGCAGATAGATCCACTGATCATCGTCTTTTCCAGACTCGTCATAACCCCAGGTCATAAAAGCGGTATCCCGTACGTCGGCCGGGTACTGGAAAAACATGATCTTTTTTTCGACCTGGCCAAAATCCCGGGTAAACTGATGGATCCTGCGGACCCTGGTCTCCCCGTGGGCATTGGTCAGGGTCATGGTCAGATCACCCTGCATATCCTCGCTGGTCGGTCGATGGTAAACGTTTTCGATAATCTTCAATCCAGTTGGCTCCGCCTGGGAAAAAGCCAGAAAAGGGACGGTCAGAAGGGTGACCGCAAAAACCAGACTTTTTTTGATTAGTGCCATTTGATCCTCTTTGGGTTAAAATGTGTCCAATATACCATTCAATACCATGAACTCAAACATATGGGCCCCTTGACTCACCGGACCTCAGTCAGCATCAGAGGGCTGGTCTTTCAAGAACCCTGGAAGCCATGAATGCCTTCCAGGAGCTCCATGGATGGACTCGTGCGTTTCTTAAAAGACCAACCCTTTGATGCAGTGAGTGCAATTATTAAAATTAGTGGTATCTATTCAGTTCCGCCAAAGGAGCTGAGATCTGTGTATAATTGAACTCATTCTCGACGGACATCCTGTCCGTCTCCGAGGGCGGTCGCTGACTACGACATCCTGGCTCCGTTTAACCGCTCCCAATCCGTTCAATCATACACAGGTCCCAGCTCCCGATAGAGGACAGGGTGAATAGTTACAATTAGTGAATCAAGGTGCCCTTATGTTCACGACCCTGACTGAGCCTTATCGGAATAATTTTCCACAGCAGCGCCGTCAGCACGGTGTTTAAAAAATATATTCGAGAGAACCAGCAACAGGAACATCACCGTGACGGTTCCCAGGAAACTGGTAAACATGTTCAGGGATACCAGGGCCCCCAATGAACGGTTTGGGGGGAAAACAGAAAAGAGCAGCACCATGAAGCCGGCGATAACGACCACCGCGTTAAAAATAATGGCCCGACCCGAGTGGTGCATGGTGGCCCGAATGGTGAGCGTCTTGTCTCCTGTTTCGAGAGCGTAAATCTTGTACCGTTCAATAAAATGGACCGCATAATCGATCCCGATCCCGATGGCGATACTTGAAACCAGGGCCGTCGTTGTACTCAAGGGGATATTAAAAAGCCCCATCACGCCGAAACTGATGGCTGCCGTGATCACAATGGGTATTGAACCGATGATCCCCAGACTGAGGCTGCGGAACATCAACGCCAGCAAAACAACAACAATCACCAGTGACATCAGCAGGCTGATAATCTGGCCCTCCAGAATCAGGTCAGTGAAGATCAGCGCTTTATAGCCGGAGCCGGCGTAATGAACAGCAATGCCCCGCGCAGCAAATTTCTGTCTATGCCCTTCGATGACAGCAATGGCGCTGTTGATCGTTTTCGAGTTGTCACTTTTCATCTGAATGGTCAGGTTGGCCTTGTTGTAACTGTAGTCGACCACTTTCCAGAGGTTGTCCGGATCCCCCGACATCTCATACAACAGCAGGTACTGGGCGATCAGGTCACGGGAAGGCGGTATGGAGTCAAACAGTGGATTACTGGCGTGCATCACCTTGTTCATGCGCTTCAGATAATCGGTCAGTGCGAAGGAATTGCCTACCACTTCCAGTTTTTCAACATCGGTCTGAAGTCTGTCGATCATTTCCAGAACGGCAGGATCCTTGAAGGTGTCCTTATCTTTCCCTTCAAATATGACATTCAGGGTGGACGTGCCGCCAAAATGGGCATTAATAAATTGATCCGTGAGCACAATATCGCTGTCTGCTTCAAACTTGTCCAGAAAACTGGAGTTGATCCAGACCTTGCTGATTCCGGTGAGTGACACGGCAATGATGATAACCGTTGCCAGAAGGGTCAGATACCGATGCCGGACGATTTTATCGGCAAACAGGGTACTGAATTCTGTTTTTCCCTCAGCCGCTTCTGTCTGTTTTTTCCGCCAGCGGGGAAGTCCAAAAACCATGATACCGGCAGGAATCAGCACCAATGAAAACACCATGGCCGCCATCACCCCGAATGCCGTAAACAGTCCGAAATACTTGATCGGGTACACCTGGGAAGTGACCAGGGAGATAAACCCCACGCCGGTTGTTACTGAAGTCATGACCACCGGTTTCCACATCTCAGTTAACATATCCAGGACGGCCTCCTTCTTTCTGGCGTCCGGATGGTTGATCAAAAAAAGATGAAGATGACTGTAAAGATGAATTCCGTCTGCCACCCCGATGGCGATCAGCATCACCGGGATCATGGTCGATACGGCATAAACCGGAATCCCGAGCGCAGCCATCAGCCCGAAGGCCCAGATGGTGCTGAACAAAACCACCAGCAGTGTGACCACCGTACTTTTGACACTGCGCAACACCAGCCACAACACCAGGACAATCACCAGGATCACAATCGGAACCATGCGCTTCATATCCCTGGGTCCGAGATAGGCCATGGTTCCCTCCACGATCGGTCTGCCGGCCACATGGATCTTCTCCGGACCTTCATACTGTTTTGCCAGTTCCAGGATCCGGTGGTAAAAGGGCTGGGAGAAAACATCATCCTCAATACTCGCGATGATAACCGTCACCGTTTCATCCGTGGACACCAGACGACCGTATATCATCTCGTTGGATACTACCGCCTTTTGCAGGTCCTGCAAGGCCGCGTCACTTTCCGGCACCTTTTTAAAAAATGCGTTGACTTCCAGACCCTGTTCCGTGCCGATAATATTCTCAGCAGTATATAGCGATGTGATATCTTTTTTATTGATCTCCTTGAATTTGCCCAGGGCCTGAGTTAATTCCTTCACCTTGCGGATGGTTCCCGTATTGTAAATACCATCCCGATTCTCAATCGCGATAATAATCGCATCCTTGATTCCAAACCACGACTCCGCCTGGTCACTGTAGACAAAGGCCGGATGATCCTGGGGCATATACTTGTCCAGATTGGTCTCCATCCGGGACCTGGACTTGATGGCTCCCATAAATGCCACCGAAATGACCACCGTCACCACAATGATTACCCAAGGATGGTTGATCGTTTTTCTAAAAAGCCCTTCCATACAATACTCCTGTGAAGTTTGTGAATGTAAACTAACTTGAATGGCGTATGGTTCCCGGCAAATTCACTGTTCAGCTGACTCACTGAGCAATCCTGTCACGGTTGAATGCAGTTGCACGTGACAGGGGGAACAACTTCAAACTCGCATCAATACATCCTTGGTGCTCCGTGAAACCGTCCTGTTTTCATCGCACCAAAGGTGTTGTGTCAATGTCATTTAGTTAAGCCGCTTGCTGCGTGTCTGCGATGGACCTGTTTGAATTGCTTGGAGACGTTTCTTAGATGATCTTAATGAAGCGAAGCGGCCGAGGGCCCAATTGTTTGAGCAAAGCGAGTTTTGGGCTCTCAGCGAAGCAAGTTTAAGATCATCTTGAAACGGGTCCATTGCAGACACGGAATTTAAAGCTTAGCTAAATGGCATTGGGTGTTGTGTTTCAACTATGTTTAACTTCAGTTATGATTCACTGCGCCATGCCAGCAGTGTCGTCTCTGAGCAGGGGTTGACCTTCGTTATCAAACCTCAACCCCGGGAGATCATTTTCCGGATCGAATCCCACAGATCCGTTCCTTTTTCTTCCAGACTGAATGAAAACCCGGTCAGGCGCCACTGGGTGACCAGCAGACGCAGCGACCCCATGATGATCAGCGCGATCTGCTCCGCATGTATGTCATTTCTTATTTCGAGGTTACGCTGGCCATGGTCCAGTATCCCGAGCAGTATCTGCTGGCTGGCCGTCATGATGTTCAACACCTTGGCAGACAGTCGCTCCTCATTTTTAAAGATCTCTTCGGAAAATATCACCGCCGTCAACGCCGGATTCCTGGTAAAGGCTTCGAAATGATGAAAATAGATGCCTTCGAGTTTCTGGAGACTGGATGATTGACCAACCGCTATTTTTGTCAGGGCAAGCTGTTTGTCCTGCTGAAACGAATTCAGAATGGCCAGCAGGATATCCATCTTGCTGGGGAAATGACGGTAAATGGCCGGCTCAGACACGCCAATTTTCTTGGCCAGGTTTTTAATCGTCAATCCCTGGATTCCCTTTTCGGAAATCAGATTGATGGATTCCGTTACAATCTGTGCCTGTCTGTCTGTCATGTTGTCCACCGCTGTGCCCCTGTTTTCGAGTTTTGACTGACAGATGTCGATGTTGTTAGTTAACGTACACTAACTATACTTTCAGACAGTAACCGCCCTGTCAACAATTTTCAGCAGAAAATGAGTATGATTTTGATATTATAAACTTAATTTTACCCATTATCATTAATTTGGAGCCGCTCGCGCTCATCAATCATAATGCTCGTACTTATCCGCTTTTTCGTGCTCATAATAAGTCGTTTTATAGAACTGAATGTGCTCAGATAAATCCCGAATATCGAAGGATTGCTCATAGAATAGTTACAAAGCTTTTTACTAACGCTTATGACTTACAGTAACACGCGGCAAGCAAGAAATCTGATTTATAAATCCAATCCTTTCACGAACGGAACAAGCTTTCCTCATACGTCCCAATAGTTTTCCAACTCAGGTTGAACCGTAGTTTGAGCATTTTGCAGCATCGGAGGGTTCAAAAACGCTTGTATATCGATCTTCAGCAGTGATAGACGCAGTCATATCAAGCGTGATGGCACTAAAGTATCAAGCATGGCCTGTTTGTTTTCATAGTTACTATTTTCACAACAATGTTACTAAATACACAACGGCTCATTGTTGTTGTTTTTATAACGACTGCTATATCTAATTGTATTTTATTGCTATTATGACTGGCATTAAGGTTGCAACGATCTATATTACAGGTAACTATTCACCTGTATACGCCCCAAAGGTATTGTGTTTCAAGAAACCCATGAATCCTCCTGGAATCCATCCATGGTTTCCAAGGTTCTTGAAACACAATACCTTCGGGGCTGAGCGGAAATTGAACTGAATAGATACTAAGACAGATCACTGACTTATTCTTTAAGCGGGGGTTAACTTGCCAGATCCTCGTTAAAAACTTTTAGAGGAGAAAGGCCATAAAGGTCCTTGCACGATTGAAAGATGACCACCAGCTGATTATACGGTTGCTTGATAATCTTTATCTGTCCCATGATTTTCTTGTCAACGATAAGGCCGTACCGGCATCTGTTTTTCACAATGTATTGGTATTTGCAAAGGACTTTATGAACGCCTTTCACCACTGCAGAGAGGAGGATATTCTTTTTATCAAATTGGCTGAAAAAAAGGGAGGTGATCTGGACGGTCAGTTGGTTGCCTTGCGAGATCAACATGAGCGTGCACGAAACCTGATTTCGCAAATCAAAAACAGTCTTGCCAAATATGAAAAAGGAAATGCTCAAGCTAACAAACAACTTGCTGTGGCAGCCGGTGCTTATGTGACATTAATGCAGAAACATATGCATGAAGAAAACCATGTCTTTTACCCACTTGCGGAGAAGGTACTGTCGGAGGATGATTTCAACCTGCTTGAAGCCGAGTTTGATCGATTCGAAGACAATCGGGGAAAAGATAGCTATCAAAACGCCTTGATTCTCGTGAAATCTATGGAAGCCGACATGAAGGAAAAATTCGGTGCTGTTTACCGCGATCAATATGAATTACTTGTAAAAAACAGAGATCGCGTTCATTAACCCGAGCTTATCCGATGTCTGGTATGGCACGGGTAGAGATCATGTCTGCCCGTGCATTGGAACAGGTCACTATTTTCGATAAGGAATCCATCCTTTTTGAGATCGCAAAACACCATTTACATTCTTAACATCTATCTGGGGAAATGGAGGCAACAGCAATATGAAGATCAAAAACAATATCTACTGGGTTGGGAAAAAAGACTGGGAATTGAGAAAATTCCATGGTGATGAATATTCCACCCACAAGGGCTCATCTTACAACTCCTACCTGATCAGGGAAGACAAGACCGTCTTGATCGATACTATCTGGCAACCCTATGCCAAAGAGTATGTTCGAGATTTATCCAAAATAATCGACCTCAACCAGATTGACTATGTAATCGCAAACCATGCGGAAATCGACCACAGCGGGGCTCTGCCTGAACTCATGCGGCATATTCCTGAAGTCCCCATTTACTGCACCAAAAAAGGGATTGATTCACTAAAGGGTCATCATCACCTTGATTGGAATTTTCAAGTTGTTAAAACCGGAGACCGTCTCAGTCTGGGTGCCAAAGAATTGGTTTTTATCGAAGCTCCTATGCTGCATTGGCCTGACAGTATGTTCTGCTATCTGACTGGTGATAACGTGCTGTTCAGCAACGATGCTTTCGGGCAGCACTATGCAGCTGAGTTTCTCTATAATGATCAGGTAGATCAAGCTGAACTACGCCACGAATCAACAAAATACTATGCCAATATCTTAACCCCCTTCAGCCGACTGGTAACCAAAAAGATCAAAGAAGTCCTTTCATTTGGGCTACCGGTCGATATGATCTGCACCAGTCACGGTGTTATCTGGAGAGACAATCCCACCCAGATTATCGAACAGTATCTTGCCTGGGCTGACGACTACCAGGAAAACCAGATTACTGTTATCTATGACACCATGTGGGAAGGAACAAGACAAATGGCTGAACGAATCGCCCAGGGGATGAAAGCAGCTGATAAAACCGTCCGAATTAAAGTCTACAATCTATCGAAAACAGATAAGAACGATGTAGTCACCGAAGTCTTTAAATCCAAAATGATATTGGTTGGATCGCCCACCATTAACAACGGTATTCTGGTTTCTGTCGCTGGATTTCTGGAAATGATCAAAGGACTCAAATTCAAGAACAAGAAAGCGGCTGCGTTTGGCAGCTATGGCTGGGGTGGGGAAGCCGTCAAGATAATCAATGAGCGTTTGGAAAGCGCGGGATTTGAATTGATGAATGAAGGAATCAAAGCCAAATGGAATCCTGATGAAGAGAATATTCAACGCTGCCTGCAATTCGGCAACGCATTAGTAACCTGACACATTGATCATTGTCGGCGCTATCGTTTTATTCCTGCTTATGGCAAAAGCGATGGTGAACCTGAAACCAGCAGAGATCGCCTCAGGAAGCGATTTTGACTAACCCTCGATGGGAGACAGTTTGAAAGTACGACGGCTCGGGGAAAGCAGGGTAATCGAAACCTGCAATCATGAAAATAAAAGGGATAATTCGTTTTGGCAGTTTTTGAGAAAAGATAAAAATACCAGGCATTTGTTTCAACTCGCGTTTCTGCTGGTAACCCTTTCGACTGGATTGAGATTTTTTATATACGTGTTTCACGCCGGTGGCAATGGTGCAATCAGTGTCTCAAGACCGGCTGGGGTGGAAGGGTTCCTTCCGATCGGCGCCCTGATCAGTTGGAAACGTTTCTTTCTGACAGGTGTCTGGGATACTGTCCATCCAGCCGCGATGGTCATTTTTGGCTTCGCGATAGTGATATCCTTTATCGCTCATAAAGCGTTCTGTTCCTGGCTCTGTCCTGTTGGAGCAGTATCAGAGTGGCTCTGGCGAATCAGACCGAATCTGTTTCTTCCGGAACTGGTTATTCCCCGGTGGCTGGATATTTCACTGAGGCTGGTGAAATATGTATTATTGGGGTTTTTCTTGTGGATCACCTGGAACATGTCAGTCAGAGCGATCACAGTATTCATAAATACGCCATACTATAAGGTTTCAGATGTTAAAATGTTGCATTTTTTTACCCGAATGTCCGCCCTGACAGGAATAGTCCTGGTCATTTTAGTTATCGGTTCAATATTCGTCAAAAACTTCTGGTGTCGCTATTTTTGCCCCTATGGCGCGCTAACCGGTCTTGTCGCGATCTTGAGCCCGTTCAGAGTCAGACGGGATAAAGATAAATGTATCAGTTGTGGTGCGTGCTCCAAAGCCTGCCCGCACAGAATTGACGTAATGAGAACACGAAGTGTCGCCAACCCGGAATGTAGCGCTTGCCTGGATTGTGTCGTGGTTTGCCCTGCTGAAGGCGCGTTGTCTTTTCGATTGACCAAATTACGAAAGCTTGTCGTAACACCTTTTTCCCTGGGGGTCGGGATAGTTGGTTTATTTAGTGTGGTGTATGTGATCGCGGCGTGGTCGGGCTATTGGGAGTCCAGTATCACGGAACTGGAATTCAGGCAAATGTTACGTATTCTTGATCATCAGGTGATCAGTCATCCTAGTTGGTAACGTCAAAAATGGACCGTATGGCCCGATTTCATTGTTTGCAACATGTCCCTTTTGAAGGGCCGGGTAATATCAAGTCCCGGTGCGTCCTCCTTGGACATCCGTTTTCAACGACACGGCTATATGCCCATGATCCGTTACCGGCAACCGACCAGTTTGAAAACCTGATTGTGATGGATGGCCCTATGAGTGTTCATGACGAGGCACGCTATCTCTGGTTGGGCTGGTAAATACCATGGGGTCATTTAGCTTTTTCTTCATGCGAGTCTTCTCTTTTTGATTCGTATTACTGAAGCTGTTTCCAATATATGATTCAACCATTGATACTATCTGTTTATTGGTTGAAACTCTTGATCCGCCCTTGAATTCACAGCGCAACAAACAGAAGTGATTCAGTTATCTTCGAGCTGTCTCTGACAGCACTCTTCTGAAATGAAGAGACCCCGTTTATTTCCACCAAGCAGATAGCTAAGGAAAATGGGATTCCATTTCATTTTTTGGGAAAAATCCTGCAGAAGCTAACCCAGCTGAGCATCCTGAACTCTTACAAAGGGCCCAATGGAGGCGTCTGTCTGGCCAAACCGGCCAGTGAGATTACGTTGTATGATATCGTTGAGGCGATTGACGGTTTAGACCTGTTTGAGAAGTGTGTCGTTGGATTGCCCAGTTGCGGTAGTGAAACCACCTCTGTTCTTCATGAGCAATGGAAGGAAAACCGTATAGTTATAGAGAACATGTTTAAAAAGATGACTGTTTTACAGCTGATCCTTCAATAGAGGTCATTGAATCGCGTACACTTTCCTTTGCCAGCCTGTTTATAGCAGGGAATCCCATCATTTCACTTCGACACCACGTGTCGGCTGAAACTGGTCTCGCATACGGAAGATGGGCGCAGGGGCTGGTTTAACACTAGGTTTACTGGATGCGTTACCTGGACGCAGGTGTCCGATATGTGTGACATCGTTAAATGGTTCTTTTCGGCTATTCAGCTCAATTGGATTCACGACATGAATATCACTTTTAGTAATTCAACAGCCGTTGCTCACCTTCCAGCTTTCTTTTCTCAGTCAGGTCCTGGCTGACTTCCAGGCACCCCAAATAATCTCCGTTTTCATCCTTGACGGCAAAGTACTCAATATGGATGAACCGGCCGTTCATCTCGATCCAGAAAGCCGCCTGCTCCTGTTTTCCAGATTTAAAGTCACCCAGGATTTTTTCCACCACATGGACACTGGACATGGGGTGGCACTGTTGAACCTTCCGGCCGATGATGGCCCTGTTGCGGTTAAAAATCCGCTCTTTTCCCTGGGTAAAGAACCGGACAGCATCGTCTTTATCCACAAAGGTCATATCCACCGGTACGGTGTTCAAAATACCGGTCAGTTCGGCTACTGAGAGGCTGCCGCTGGGAAACACAATCCTTCCCTTTACATTGTCTTCGGTTGTGCTGTCGGGAAGTCCTTCGGGTTTCCAGGGTGTCTTCGGATCAAACAGACAGAATCCGATCTCCGGGCTCTGCTGAAATATTTCATACCACTCCGTATCGGAAAGGGTGTCCAGACTCATCGGCAGCAGAATCTGTTCCTCTTTGAAGATCATCTCGTCAATGGCGGTGGTTGTCGGTTTTAATACGTTTTCCACCAGATCCGGAACTTGATCTGGTGAGATGGCGTCAAGCACCAGAAGCGCCTCCGTTGCTTTTTTCAAAAATATCCTGATCTCATCATGCTTTCCCCACATCACTGTCGAAGGTCCCGTGATCCCGTGTTTTTCCAGAAACGGAAATAACAGGTTTTCCTTACGCTGATAATGGGTGTCAACATCCATCAGTGCGTTGAAATGCGCCTTCATCTCGGAGAGGTTTTCCAATAATTCTTCCGGGGAGGATTCTGATACGTTCTTGTACAACTGATTTAATCTTTTAATCTCCCACTGCAACGCTCGATTCTCCTCAATCAATGTATCAGCAGGATGACCGGGAGGGGCCGTTTTAGCCCGGGTGAGATCGAGAGCGCCGTGGAGTGCCTGTGAATGAAGATCACAGAGTTTTATCACTTCTTCTTCCGGCAATCCTTCAGCAATTAATTCCTGTTCGACTTCAACCACATCGTTGTAGGGCACCGAACCCAGCAACCGAACCAACTGGTCTTTTACGGCCTCTGGAGCCTGTCCTTCATGCAGTTGCAGAATCATGTGCTTTAAGGTTTCTTTCCGCCGCATGGCATCATTTTTCAAGTCACTCACAACTCCTCCTTGTGAAATTTTGTATCTATTCAGTTCAATTTTCGCTCAGCCCCGAAGGTATTGTGTTTTAGGAACCCTGGAAGCCATGGATGGCTTCCAGGGTTCCAGAAGGATGCATGCGTTTCTTGAAACACCATACCTTTGGGGCGTATACAGGTGAATAGTTACATTCTGTTATAGCTTACAACTGTTTAATGGGAATCTCCCCACCATTTTCCGGCGGGGAGCAGGCGAAAACAACGGTCTATGCCGTCTGTTTTTTGAAGAAGGACAAATAGATTCCCCGCACCAGGAACAGGAATAAGGCGAATGCGCCAACCGTAAAGATCACATCCGGAACCAGCCGTGCCCAGCTGAATGCTCTCATCACTGGACCGGACGTGATTTCAGGACTGCGGGCAAACCATAATCCATATTTTATTGCATAATACAGTTGATAGATACCGGAAGGCAGCAGGCTGAAAATGGTCATGGCTGCCAGACCGCCGTTCAGTCCCCAGAAAGACCATTTTAAAAGCCGATCCGACCAGGACGCCCGGGTGATGATATGACGCACTGCAAACAGGAGCAGCGAGATGGCCAGCATACCGTATACACCAAACAGTGCCGTGTGTGCATGCAGCGGTGTGGTGTTGATGCCCTGTGAATAATACAGAATGACAGGGGGGTTGATTAAGAAGCCGAACACACCCGCCCCAATCAGGTTCCAGAAGGCCACCGAGATAAAGAAATAAATCGGCCACTTGTATGCATAGTTCTTACCACCGTCTGAGATAATTTTCAGATTGTGTGCCACTTCAAAACCCAGTATGGTCAGCGGAACAATCTCCAGGGCAGAAAATACAGCCCCCAGGGCGATGATCGGCGTTGGCGTCCCCGTCCAGTAAAGATGGTGGAAGGTTCCGATAATACCGGCACCCAGATAGAGTAAAATGATGAAATGAACGGTGTTCAGGGCAAACTTTTTACCCACCGCACCGATATGGGCGAGTAAGAAGGCCATCACCACGGTTGCAAACACTTCAAAAAAGCCTTCCACCCAAAGATGAACCACCCACCAGCGCCAGTACTCCGCATTGGAGATATGACTGCCTTTGCTATACATCAATCCCGCCATATAAAACAGCGGAATACTGACAGAACTATACAGCAGCATATGCAAAAGACCGGCGTTATCGGTTTCTTTCTTCAGGGCCGGGATAATTGCCCGTAACACCAACACCAGCCAGATTACCATACCGACAGTCAGCAGTACCTGCCAGACCCGGCCCAGCTCAATATACTCATACCCCTGATGACCGAAATAAAAACCATCTTTTCCGAAAAAGCCGCTGACTGATAACCAGGTCCCACTTAAGGCCCCGACGACCACGATCACGACGACTCCAAACAGTACGTAAACCAATGCTTTTTGACCTTTCGGCTCTCTGCCCACCATCGGTCCGATAAACAGACCGGCAGCCAGAAAACAGGTGGCGATAAAAAATACTCCCAGCTGCAAATGCCAGGTCCGTACGGCCGCATAAGGCAGAATATCACCGATATTGATGCCGTAAAACTGGGTACCTTCTACCGTATAATGCGCCGTCGTCGAACCCATCCCGATCTGCACCAGGAACAGAACAATGGCGATCAGAAAATAAGGCAGTGTTGCAATTTGACTGGCGGTCGGTTTGGGCTCCGGAAAATCGATTAACAATTGCGGATTCTCTTTATCCCGGCCCAGGTAACGCTGATAAATGAAAATCGTTACCCCAATTCCCAGAATCAAAAGCACCACGCTGATGATGGACCAGATGACGGAATCGGGCAGCAGATTATTACCCACCAGTGGATCATACGGGAAATTACTGGTGTAAGAATAATCCAACCCTGGTCGTTCAGTTACGGCAGCCCATGATAACCAGGCGAAAAAGCTGGTTATCAATTTTCCCTCTTCCTGTGTCCTGACGATACCGGACTGCAGCCCCATGGATTCGTTCCCATGGGTAAACAGCGTGGTATAGTATTGGATCAATGCCAGATACGCCTCGGCCTGGTAATCGGTAAACTCCAGAACCTGGGATGTGGCATTGTAACGATTCTTACGAATCTCTTCCTGAACCTGAGCGCTGAGTGCGGCACGTGTGGTTTTATCCAGTGCATCAAAGTCCTGTTGCGTAAATCCGGCGGCATCAGAACTGGACAGCCCATGAAAACGGGCGGCCATAAACAAACCCATGCGGTGCAGGAAGTCTGCAGACCAGTCCGGAGCCAGATAGGAACCATGGCCCCATATACTGCCAATATTCTGACCACCCCGGCTGAAATAGTAATTCTGCCCGTCAATAATCTCTTCATGGGAAAACAATTTGTCACCCGTCATTGTGACGACAGACTGAGGGATCGGTGGTTTCTCCTTATTGATCAGATACCCTCCAAAAATGAGGACACCAAAGGTAATCACCAATCCAAACAGAATCCAAATTTTCATCTTTTGGCTACTCATAAAACGAACTCCAAAACGAATTTAAAAAAAATGGATACTAATCTTGTATCCCTGGCTCTAAAAAACCTGTCTCAAAAAACAACAGGCGGTTACAACTGAGTTACCGGCTTAATTCCCCCGAATCATAACCAGAAGCATTTTAAAGCGGACATTAGCCTGGAGTGCATGCGGTATATTCGCGGGCATGATCAGCATTTCCCCGGCTTTTACCTGATGTTTCGTCTGACCAATGGTGATATCTGCCTCACCGTCCAGAATATGAACAACGGCATCGAACGGTGCGGTGTGTTCACTCAAACCCTGACCCGCATCAAACGAAAAAAGGGTGATGGTTCCCGTATCTTTTTTCAATAGTGTTTTGCTCACCACCGTGTTGGTATCATAAGTCACATGGCTAGCGAGGTGAAAGGGCATACCCCCTGATTCTATTGCTTGTTCTGTCATTTGATTCTCCTGAATGGTTGTTGGTTCGGTACAGGAAACGGTTCGTTTTCCTGTTGTTTCATCCTGCAAAAATTAGATCCCATAAATCGTTTTCAACAACTCCACTGCTTCACAGATCTTTTTTATGTCGGTGGATGCATCCGTTGACGCTTTCTGATCAAAAAGAACTTCCAGTTCATTCAGCGTCGATTTTGGCAGATGTTTCTCCGCCATTGTAAAAAGTACCTTATTCTCCTTATCAATATGTTGGGTTAACAACTGAATAAAACCACGTGAATACCTTATGAAGTCCGTCGTTCCCTTATCGCTATCGTCTTTAAATGTCGTCAGAGACTGACCCATCCCCCGCACGAACTCTCTTCCCTGGTCATGCTCAATCAGCATCACCCCTATCGGACCGCCCTCTCTGCTGATACCAATTTGCTCCAGTGCCGGAAATAACTGATCCTCCTCTTTGCCATGATGCCACGCATCTGCATATAATCTAAAAAAAGCTACCAACTGGTCGGCATGCGCTGGATTTGCAATCTGGCAGGCAGTCGCAGAGGCATCGCAGATTTTTGAGAGCACCTGCAACGCGTCAATGATCGTTTCGTGCTCTGATATAAGGCGTTTTATTGGATTCATGTTTTTTCTCCGACGTAATATTGACTGTTTTAAGACAAGTTAAAAATAGGTTGCCTTTGAACCATATATCGCACATACTGTGCCACTATTTTTTACTCTTAATATCAATAAATTAAGAACTCTGTTGCTATTTTCACAACACCCGTAAGTTGTATAAATTGAAACATTGTTGTACTTCTAACAACTATGGATCTAATTAAAATTCTAGTTGCGATTTCAAATGACCTGACCTCCGCTCTCAGTGCCAGAGATCGCTATCAACGTTTACTTGACAGCCTGAAACGGGCCGTCTCGTACGATGCTGCCACCTTGATGCAGATCGATGGCGACCAGTTAATGCCGGTTGCCACAAGTGGGTTATCAAAGGATGCACTGGGGCGCCGCTATCCGCTCAATGAACACCCAAGGCTTGCCATCATCTGTAAATCAAAAGAGCCGATTTGTTTTCCCCGTGATTCATCTCTGCCGGATCCATTTGACGGGCTGTTGACCAACAATCATGACTCAAGCGCACAGATTCATTCCTGTCTGGGATATCCCTTGTACGCAGATGCGCAATTAATTGGGGTGTTAACTATGGACGCCTTAAACCCCAATGCTTTTGATGAGATCGATCCGAATTTTTTGAATGCGGTGGGGGCAATAGCTGGGGCACACATGCAGACCACACGATTGATCGAAGCACTGGAAGTCAGCGCAAACCGGCAGGGAAATATCGTCAGTGACCTGATGCGGGATATTCAAATGCATCGCGGCAATGAGATCATCGGTAACAGCCCAATAATGATGCATTTAAAACGGGAAATCACACTGGTGGCACGATCCGATTTTACCGTGCTGGTAGCTGGGGAAACCGGTGTGGGAAAGGAGCTGGTGGCCCGGGC